>JAFGQF010000051.1 GCA_016935775.1 Caldifarciminota bacterium | reverse complement strand
GTCAATGTCGGCGCGGTCATCGCCGGGACCACCATCGGGCTGCTGGTGCGCACCCGGTTACCCGAGCGGCTGACCCGGACCGCGTTCCAGGGCATCGGGCTGTTCTCGATTGCCATCGGCGTGAGCATGGCGATTCGCACCCAGAACTGGATTGTCGTGGTGTTCAGCATCGTGCCCGGAGCGCTGGTCGGCGAGTTGATTGACATCGATCGGCACCTGGCGCGGTTCGGCGACTTGCTGAAGCGCAGATTCCGGGTGGGCGGCGAGCGGTTCAGCGAGGGGATGGTGGCGGCGTTCCTGTTGTTCTGCATGGGCTCGATGACGGTGCTGGGCGCGATCGAGGAAGGGTTGGGCCGCGCTCCGAACCTGCTGCTGGCCAAGTCGGTGCTGGACGGTTTCGCGTCAATCGCCCTGGCCGCGACTTTCGGGGTCGGGGTCGCGTTCTCGGTCCTGCCCTTGCTGGTCTACCAGGGCGGGCTGACGCTGTTCGCCGGGTCGCTCGGGGGCGTGCTCGCCGAGCCGGTGGTGATCGAGGTCAGCGCGGTTGGCGGGCTCTTGCTCATCGGGCTGGGAATCAACATCCTGGAAATCCGCAAGCTGAAGATACTCAATATGCTGCCGGCGTTGGTCTTCGCCGGGTTGCTGGCCTGGTTGTTTTTGCGCTAGCGCGCCGGCCCGGTCAGGCCAGCGTCGCCTCGGTTTCGGCGTCGAAGAAGTGAAGCCGGTCTGCTTCGAACCGGACCGGGAGGTTCTCGCCCGGTCGGGGTGCCGGGTGGGGCGGCACGCGGGCGACGACTTGCTCGTCGCCGATTGCGAGGTAGAGGATGTTCTCGTTGCCCATCAGTTCGGCGACATCCACGCGGGCCGGGACTGTCGTCGCTGCCGGGCTGTCGGTGCCGGGCAGGATGTTTTCGGGCCGCACCCCGAGCGTGACCGGCTTGCCGGTATAGCGGGCGAGCGGTTCGCGGAAGCGGTCGGGAAGGGCAATGGTGAAGGCGGGGTGGATGAACCGCAGCGGCGCGGTCTCGACCCGGCCGGCGAGGAAGTTCATCGGCGGCGAGCCGATGAACCCGGCGACGAAACGGTTGACCGGCCGGTTGTAGAGCGTCAGCGGGTCGGCGAGCTGGAGCAGCCGGCCGTCCTTCATCACGCCGATGCGCTGGCCCAGGGTCATCGCCTCGACCTGGTCGTGGGTGACGTAGAAGACGGTCGTGCCGAGCCGCTGGTGGAGCCGGGCAAGCTCGGCCCGCATCCCGACCCGGAGCTTGGCGTCGAGGTTGGAGAGCGGCTCGTCGAACAGGAAGACCTGGGGGTCGCGGACGATGGCGCGGCCGACCGCGACGCGCTGGCGCTGGCCGCCGGAGAGCGCCCGGGGTTTGCGCTGGAGCAGTTCCTCGATGCCGAGGATGCGGGCCGCCTCCTCGACGCGGCGGGCGATTTCCTTCTTCGGGACCTTGCGTAACCTGAGCGCGAAGGCCATGTTCTCCCGAACGGTCATGTGCGGATAGAGGGCGTAGTTCTGGAAGACCATCGCGATGTCGCGGTCGCGCGGCTCGACGCTGGTGACGTTGCGGTCGCCGATCCAGATGTCGCCCGAGGTGGCGTCCTCGAGACCGGCGACGAGGCGCAGGGTGGTGGATTTGCCGCAGCCCGATGGGCCGACGAGCACGAAGAACTCGCGGTCGGCGACCTCGAAGCTGACGCGGTCGACCGCGGTGACGCTCTTGTCGAAGACCTTGACTACGTTGTCAAGCAGGACGCGGCCCATCGTTTTCCTCCCCCGGCCAGAGCAGCGCCAGGAGGCGCGCGAGGACCTCTTTCAGGTCACGCCGCGGCACCACCTTGTCGACCTGGCCGTGCTTGAGCATGAACTCGGCCCGTTGGAAGCCTTCCGGCAGTTTCTCGCCGATCGTGCCTTCGATGACCCGGGCGCCGGCAAAGCCGAGCAGCGCGCCGGGCTCGGAGATGATGACGTCGCCGAGCGAGGCGTAGGACGCCATCACGCCGGCGGTGCAGGGGTCGACCGGGACCGAGATGAACGGGACCCGGGCCTGGCGCAGCAGGCCGAGTTCGGCCGAGGTCTTGGCCATCTGCATCAGTGAGTAGATGCCCTCGTACATCCGGGCGCCGCCCGAGGTGGAAATGAGAACCAGCGGACGGCGTTCCTCGCGGGCGAGCCGCGCGGCGCGGGCGACCTTGTCGCCGACGACCGAGCCCATGCTGCCGCCGATGAACCGGAAGTCCATTATCCCGAAGACGACCGGCGTGCCACCGATGGTCGCCCGGCCGTAGCTGAAACCGTCGGTCTTGCCGGTGGCCTCCCGGGCCGACTTGAGCTTGTCAGAGTACTTGGGGAAGCGGAGCGGGTCGGCGGACGCGAGTTCGGGGTCAAGTTCGTCGAGCCGGCCGTCGTCGAGCAGGATGGCGATGTAGCGATCGGGCGGGATGCGGAAGTGGTGGCCGCAGCGAGTGCAGACAAAGAAGTTGGACTCGAGGGTCTTGCGGTAGAGGATTTCGCCGCAGCCGTCACAGCGCAGCCACTGGCCGTCCGGGGTCTGCGCCTTGGTCAGCGGGCCGCTGCTGTCGGACACGACCGAAGTATAGAAGTCGACCCCAAGGTGTCAAGGAACCGGGCGGCCGGGTCGAACTTGGCTCGGGCGCGTGCCGAGTCCCGGTTTCGCAGGGCGGTGGCGCGGGCGCTTGACTCTCCGGCGGCGCTGGGTTAACGTTGACTCCGCCCGCGGCATCGGTTAGCCGCCGGGCAGCGATGATGAGCAGGCATAACCGCCGGGACTTCGCTTCAATCGAGGCCGCGCTCCGGGACATCCGGCGCGGCCGGATGGTGATTGTCACCGACGACGAGGCGCGCGAGAACGAGGGTGACCTGATATTCGCCGCCGACAAAGTGACGCCGGCCAAGGTGAATTTCCTGGTCCGGTATGGCCGCGGCCTGGTCTGTGCTGCCCTGACCCGGCAGCGGGCCGACGCGTTCGGCCTGGCTGATCAGTCGAAGGACAATACCGCGCTGCAGGGCACCGCCTTCACGGTGTCGGTGGACGCCGTCGAGGGCACGACCACCGGTATCTCGGCCCACGACCGGGCCCGGACCATCAAGGTGCTGGCCGACCCGGCGTCGCGGCCCGCTGACCTGGCCCGGCCCGGCCACGTGTTCCCGATCGTCGCCAGGGACGGCGGCGTGCTGGTGCGGGCCGGGCACACCGAGGCGGCGGTGGACCTGGCCCGGCTGGCCGGGTGCGAGCCGGTCGGGGTGCTGTGCGAGGTGATGGCTTCAAGCGGCAGGATGGCCCGGCTGCCGGACCTTCGCCGGCTCGCCCGCGAGCACCGACTGCTGATGATAACTGTCCGCGACCTGATCGCTTTCCGCCGGGCCAAGGAGCATCTCATCCGGCGGGTAGTGGAGACCGACCTGCCGACCGAGTACGGCGAGTTCCGGGCAATCGTCTACGAGGACGTGGTCGAGCCCTACGCCCACATCGCCCTGGTCCGGGGCGATGTCCGGGGCAGGGAGCGGGTACTGGTCAGGGTTCACTCGCAGTGCCTGACCGGTGACGTGTTCCACTCGTTGCGCTGCGACTGCGGCCAGCAGCTCGCCCGGGCGATGGAGACCATCGCGCGCGAGGGGACCGGGGTTCTGCTCTACATGCGGCAGGAGGGGCGAGGCATCGGCATCACCAACAAGCTCAAGGCGTACGCGCTCCAGGACCACGGGCTGGATACGGTCGAGGCCAACGTTCAACTCGGGTTCGACCCGGACCTGCGCGACTACGGCATCGGCGCGCAGATCCTCGCCGACCTGGGCCTGTCGAGCATCCGGCTCCTGACCAACAACCCGCGCAAGGTGGTGGGCTTGAGGGGCTACGGGCTGGAAATCGTCGGGCGCGTGCCGATTGTCTGCCGGCCGAACCGCAAGAACGTCAGGTACCTGGTGACCAAGCGCGACCGGCTGGGTCACCTGCTGGGCGAGATCGAGAAAGGAGTCGGCGATGGAGAAGAAGGAATTCCAGGGAAAGCTTGACGCGACCGGGCAGCGGTTCGCCCTGGTCGTCTCCCGTTTCAACGAGCTGATCGGCAAGCACCTGCTCGAGGGCGCCTACGACTGTCTCGAGCGTCACAACGCCGAGGCCACCGACGCGTTCTGGGTGGCGGGCGCGTTCGAGATCCCGGCAATTGCGCTGCGCCTGGCGAAGACCGGGCGCTACCAGGCGGTCATCGCGCTCGGCGCGGTCATCCGGGGCGATACGCCGCACAACGAGTACATCAATGCCGAGGTCGCCAAGGGACTGGCCCAGGTCTACTTCGAGACCGGCGTTCCGGCGACGTTCGGGGTGGTGACGGCCGACACGCTCGAGCAGGCGCTGGAGCGGGCCGGCAGCAAGGCCGGCAACAAGGGCTGGTCGGCCGCGCTCGGCGCCATCGAGATGGCCAACCTCGGCCGCACCATCGAGTAGCACCGGATGACCCAGCGCCGGCTGGCGCGCGAAGCCGCGCTCGAGGTGCTCTACCGGCTCGACCTGGTGGGCGACGAGCCCGAGGATACGGTTGACGACATCCTCCAGCGCCGCAACCCTTCGGACGAGGCCGAGTCCTACCTGCGCCGGCTGGTCGAGAGCGCGCTCGGCCACCAGGATGAAATCGACCGGACGCTGGTCCGGCATCTCCGGCGCTGGCGGCTGGCGCGGCTGCGTTACCTCGACCGGGCGATCCTGCGGCTCGCCTGCGCCGAGCTGCTTTTCTTCGACGACGTTCCGCCCAAGGTGTCGATCAACGAGGCGGTCGACGTCGCCCGCAAGTTCGGCGACGACGAGTCGGGCAAGTTCGTCAACGGCGTGCTCGACGGCGTCTTCCGGGAATTGCAGGAGGAGAAGGCTCCCGGGCCGGAAGCGGATTGAAGCTCGGCGTCTTCTCCGATGTCCACGGCAATATCGAGGCCCTGCGGGCGGTGATGGCGGCGCTGCGCCGCGCCGGCGCCACGCGTTTCGCCTGCTGCGGGGACGTGGTCGGTTACGGACCGAACCCGGCCGAGGTCGTGGCCGAAATCCAGCAGCTGGGCGCGGCGACTGTCGCCGGCAACCACGAGTGGGGAGTCGTGGGCCGGCTGGCGCGCGGCGATTTCAACGCCGCGGCCTGGTCCGCGCTGTGCTGGACCAGGACGGTGCTGACCGCGTCCGACCGGGACTGGCTCGGCGGTCTCCCGCCGGTGGTGGACATCGGGCCGGACCGGCTGGTTCACGCCGCGCCGTCCGACCCGGGCGGCTGGGACTATGTCATCTCCACCGCCCGGGCGGGCGAGGAGCTGGCCGGGTTTGGCGGCCGCGTCTGTTTCGCCGGCCACACCCACCAGCCGCTGGCGGTGGCGCGGCGCAATGACGGCCCGGCTGAGCGGCTCGCGCCGGACCAGTTGGTCCTCGAACCCGGGACGCGCTATTTCCTGAACCCGGGCAGTGTCGGCCAGCCGCGCGACGGCGACCCGCGGGCCGGCTGCCTGTTGTTCGACGACGCGGTCGGGACAGTCGAGTTCCTGCGGGTGGAGTACGACATCGCCGCGGTCAGGGACAGGATGCGTCGAGCCGGTCTGCCGCGCACGCTGGCCGACCGGCTTGAGGTCGGCCGCTAGAACGCCGCGTGGAAAACCGACGGGGCGGGCCGATGGCCCGCCCCGCAAGGTCTTGAGTCCCGGGCTAGCGCAGGACCGCGGTCTTCTCGGCGAAGACGCCGGCCGGCGTCACTAGCTGGACCAGGTACACCCCGTTGCCCAGCTTGCCGCCGTCCAGCTCGAACCAGGCCCGCTCGCCCAG
>JAFGQF010000050.1 GCA_016935775.1 Caldifarciminota bacterium | reverse complement strand
TCCTGCTTGTCCGGTTCGCGCCCGCGGTCGGCACGGTGCTGGTGCGCTGAGATGGCCGCGCCCCGGGTCGAACTGGTGGTGGTCGGTGACGAACTGCAGTCCGGGCGGGTGGTTGATACCAATTCGGCGTTCCTCGGCCGGGAGCTGGCGCAGCGGGGTTGGATGCCGGCGCGCCGGGTAGTGGTCGGCGACCTGGAGACGGATATCCGGGCGGCGCTTGAGGCGGCCGCCGGGGCGGACCTGGTTTTCGTGGTCGGCGGCCTGGGGCCGACGCCCGATGACGTGACCTTGGACGCGGTCAGCCGGGCAACCGGCCGGCCGCTGGTCGAGCACGGGCCGACGCTCAGGAGGATCGAGCGCCGCTTCCGCATGTCTGGCCGTCGGTTGCCGGCATTGTCACGACGCCAGGCCCGGGTTCTGAAGGGCTGTCGGTTGTTTGCCAACCCGGTTGGAGCCGTGCCCGGTATGATCCTCAACTGGCGGGGCGGCCGGCTGGTGCTATTGCCCGGGGTGCCCGCAGAGCTGCGCGCGCTCCTGGAGCAGCGGGTGCTGGCGGCACTCGAGCAGGCACTGCCAACCGCCCCCCTTCATTCGGTGCGCATCCGTACCACCGGCGTGGCAGAAGCTGCGATTGCCACCCGGAGCCGGCCGATACTGCGGCGCTTCCCGTCAGTCACCTGCGGATACTATCCCGGGACGGCCGGGGTTGACGTCGTGTTGAGATCTGGCAGTGGCCGTGCGTTGGTTCAGTGCCGGTCCGCTGTCGAGAAGGCCCTGGGCCGGGCGGTGTACGAGACCGGTGAGCGGGACCTTGCCGAGGTGGTGCTCGACCTGTGTCGGCAGCGCGGCATCAAGCTGGCAACCGCCGAGTCCTGCACCGGCGGGCTGATCGGCAACCTGCTGACCGATGTGCAGGGCAGCTCGGCCTGCTATGTCGGCGGGGTGGTAGCCTACGCCAATGAACTGAAGCGGGAGTTGCTGGGCGTGGATGAAGCGACGCTTGCTGTTTACGGCGCGGTGAGTGGCCCGGTGGCGCGCCGGATGGCGTTGGGTTGCTGCCGCGCGCTCGGCGCCGATCTCGGAATCGCGGTATCGGGTGTCGCCGGACCGGGCGGCGGCACGAAGGAGAAGCCGGTCGGGTTGGTCTGGACCGCGGTGGCGCAGGATGGGCGGGTCAGGAGCCGGGCGCACCGGTTCCCCGGGCCTCGGCGGGCGGTCAAGCAGCGGGCCGCGGCCGCCGCGCTCAACCTGGCCCGGTTGGTCCTGCTCGAACCCGGGCGCCCGAAGAGATGAGGTGCTTCGTTGCGGTCGAACTGCCGGCAGAAGTCCGGCGCGAGCTCGGCGACCTTACCCGCGGGTTGTGCCGTTACCTGCCCGAAGCACGCTGGGTAAGGCCGGAGTTGATGCACCTGACGCTTGCTTTTCTCGGCGAGGTCGCCGACGACCTGCCCGGCCGGCTCCGGGCGCCGCTCGCGGCGACCGGGGCGCGGCATCCCGCGTTCAACGCCCGGCTGGGCGGGCTGGGCGCCTTCCCGGGTCCGGGCCGGGCGCGGGTGGTCTGGGTCGGGATGGAGGCCGGGGCCGACGAGCTCGGTGCATTGCAAAAGGACGTAGTCGGCGCGCTCGTGCCGGCCGGGTACGTTCCCGAGCGACGACCGTTCAGTCCTCACCTGACCCTGGGGCGGCTCAGGACGCCGGCCGATGCCGGAGCGGCCGTGCGGCGGCATTTCAGCGGCCGGGGGTTCCGGGTCGAGCGATTCGTGTTGTTACGAAGCGTGCTGCGGCCCGATGGACCGGAGTACACCGAGCTCGAATCGTTCGCCCTGAAAGCGCCGGCCGCTTGACCTCGGCCCGCCGCGGGTACATCATCTGGTGCCCGACATCGAATTGCCGGGTGCCGGGCCGGGTAGTACAGGTGATAACCTGGAGGATTCAATGCTGCGACCTTCGCCGGCCTTCTGGATAGCCATCGGCCTGATACTGGCCGCACTGGAGATGGTTGTCCCGGGATTCGTGATAATCTGGTTCGGGGTGGCCGGGGTGCTTACCGGCCTGCTGGCATTCCTGGTTCGCGACCCCCTTGCCCAGCTGGGCGTTTTTGTCGGGCTGTCGGCCGCACTGGTGGTCGGCTCGCAGCTGATATCGCGCCGGCTTACTCGGCCCGAACCCGAGTCGGTCGGCGCGAACCGGCTGGCGGGCGTCGAGGGGTTGGTGATTGCCGACATCGTTCCGCCCGAGCTTGGCCGGGTGAAGGTGACGGGCGAGGAGTGGAGCGCCGAGTCAGCGGTCGCGGTGAGCCGCGGCCGAAAGGTCCGAATCGTCGGAGTGCAGGGGACCCATCTGAAGGTGGTTCCCCAGGAAGAAGGGAGCAACTGATGCCGACCGCATTGATAGTCGTAGTCATAGCGTTCCTGTTCTTGCTGGCCCTGCTGGGAATCAAGGTCGTCAGGCCTTACCAGCTGGCCTGCGTTGAGCGCCTGGGTAAGTACCAGCGAACGGTTCGCCCGGGGCTGCATTTCATCTTCCCGTTTCTTGAGCGGCTGATCAAGATCGACGTCCGGGAGCAGGTTGTCGACGTGCCCCCGCAAGAAGTGATCACCAAGGACAACGCAACGGTGACGGTGGATGCGATCATCTACTACGAGGTTACCGACCCGGTCAAGGTGCTCTACAATGTGGCCCAGTTCCGGCTGGCGACAATCAAGCTCGCCCAGACCAACCTGCGCAACGTCGTCGGCGATCTCAGCCTGGACGAGTCGCTCACCTCGCGGGAGACCATCAATGCCAAGCTGCGCGACGTGCTGGACGAGGCGACCGACAAGTGGGGCGCCAAGGTCACCCGCGTCGAGCTGCAGCGAATCGAACCGCCGGGCGACGTCACCCAGGCAATGCACCAGCAGATGAAGGCGGAACGGGAACGCCGGGCACGCGTGCTCGAGGCCGAGGGGTTCAAGGCGGCGGCGATTCTCAAGGCGGACGGCGAGCGGCAGGCGCGGGTCCTCGAGGCCACCGGCCAGGCCGAAGCGATCGAGAAGGTCGCCACCGCCGAGCGCTTCAAGCTGCTGACCGTCGCCGAGGGCGAGGGTCAGGCGATCGAGCGGGTATACGGGGCCATTCACAAGGGCAATCCTTCCAAGGACCTCATCACCATCAAGTACCTTGAGGCGCTGGCGAAGATGGCCGAGGGCAAGGCGACCAAGCTGTTCGTGCCTTACGAGGCAAGCGGCGTGCTCAGCTCGCTCGGGATGATCGGCGACCTGCTGCACGAGCGGCAGGCCGAAACCGGGAAGCCCGTCCCCAAGGCGCCCACGAAGGAGTAGCCCGCCCTGGAATCGACCGGCAACGGCCGCGGCAACACGGTCTCCTGGCATAACCAGGAGGCCGTGCTCGTTGTCGAGCGGCTGGGAACCGACCTCGGCAACGGCCTTTCCTCGAGCGAGGCGCGGCGGCGGCTGGCCGAGAAGGGCCCCAATGCCCTGGTCGAGCGCGGGGCCAAGAGCCCGTGGAAGATGCTCTGGGAGCAGTTCACCTCGATAATGGTCGTCATCCTGGTCGTCGCGGCGGTGGTATCGTTGTTGCTCCACGAGTACACCGATGCGATCGTCATCGGGGTCATCGTCGTCCTCAACGCCCTGCTCGGCTTCGTCCAGGAGTTCCGGGCCGAGCGGGCGATGCAGGCGCTGAAGCGACTGGCGGTGCCGATCGTCCGGGCGCGGCGTGACGGCCGGGTGGCCGAGCTCTCGAGCCGGGAACTGGTGCCGGGCGACATCGTCCTGCTCGAGGCGGGCAGCCACGTGCCGGCCGACGGGCGGCTGGTCGAGGCGGCAAACCTGCGCTGCCAGGAATCGGCGCTGACCGGCGAGTCCGAGCCGGCGGCCAAGAACGCGGCGGTTCTCGCCGACGAGGACCCGGCACCGGGTGACCGGCGCAACATGGTATTCCTCGGGACCGCGGTGGTCGCGGGCCGGGGAGTGATGGTGGTGACCGAAACCGGGATGGCGACCGAGCTCGGCCGCATCGCCGACATGCTCCAGGGCGTGAAGCGCGAGGCTTCGCCGCTCGCGAAGCGGATGGCCCAGCTCGCCCGCGCCCTGGCCGTCGGGGTTGCCGGCATCGTCGTGCTGGTGTTCGCGCTCGGGCTGCTGCGGGGCGAGGATCCGCGGTTGCTGCTGCTGACCGCGATCGGGATGGCGGTCGCCGCCATCCCCGAGGGGCTGGCGGCGGTGGTGACGATCGCGCTGGCGCTCGGGGCCCAGCGGATGCTCGGTCGCCGGGCGCTGATCCGCAAGCTGCACGCGGTCGAGACGCTCGGCTCGGTGACGGTAATCTGCACCGACAAGACCGGCACGCTGACCGAGAACCGGATGACGGTGGCGGTGCTCGACGTCGCGGGCCACCGCCGCGACGTGTCCGAGTTGCTGACCCGCGACCGGGCGACTCTCGAGGGCGACGCCTTGGCGCCGTTCGACCACCCGGCGCTGGCGCTGACGCTGGCCGGCGGCGCGCTGTGCAACGACGCGGTACTGCAACCGCGCGCAGGCGGCCGGCCGGCGGCGGTCGGCGACCCCACCGAGGGTGCGCTGGTGGTGGCCGCGGCGGCGTTCGGCATGGCCAAGCCCGAGCTCGAGGCGGCGCTGCCCCGGGTGGCCGAGCTGCCGTTTGACTCCGAGCGCAAGCGGATGACAACCGTTCACGAGGTCAGGGACCGGGCACGGCTGCCCGGGCTCGGGACTGCGGACCGGGTGGCGTTCACCAAGGGCGCGGTGGACGGGCTGCTCGGACTGGCGTCGTCGGTCCGGATCGAGGACCGGGTCGAGCCGATGGACGAGGCGATGCGGGCGCGGGTGCGGGCGGCCAACGACGAGCTGGCCGGTGCCGGGATGCGGGTACTGGGCGTGGCGCTGCGCCTGCTCGCGGCCGACGAGGACCCGGCGCAGGTCGAGCAGGACCTGTGCCTGGTCGGACTGGCGGCGATGATCGACCCGCCGCGGGCCGAGGTCCCTGAGGCGGTCGAGCTCTGCCGGACCGCGGGCATCCGGCCGGTGATGATAACCGGCGACCACCCGCTGACCGCGAGAACCATCGCCGGCGAGCTGGGCTTCGACACCGGGCGGGTCGTATCCGGCAGGGAGCTGACCGAACTGGACGATGCCGCGCTCGGGGAAACGGTGGCGAGCGCCTCGGTCTTTGCCCGGGTCGCGCCCGAGCAGAAGCTCGACATCGTCCGAACGCTGCAGGCCCGGGGCGAGGTGACCGCGATGACCGGCGACGGGGTCAACGATGCGCCGGCGCTGAGGAAGGCCGACATCGGGGTGGCGATGGGCATCACCGGCACCGACGTCGCCAAGGAGGCGTCGGACATGGTCCTGCTGGATGACAACTTCGCGACGATCGTCGCGGCGGTGCGCGAGGGCCGGGCGATCTACGACAACATCCGCAAGTTCATCCGCTACACGCTCACCTCGAACGCCGGCGAAATCTGGGTGATGCTGCTGGCGCCGTTCCTGGGTATGGGGTTGCCGCTGCTGCCGGTGCAGATCCTGTGGGTGAACCTGGTCACCGACGGGTTGCCCGGGCTGGCGCTCGGGGTGGAGCCGGCCGAGCGCGGGGTGATGAAGCGGCCGCCGCTGCCCCTGAGCCGCAACGTGCTGGGCGGCGGGATGGCGGTGGACATCCTCTGGGTCGGGCTGCTGATGGGCGTGGTGTCGCTGCTGCACGGGTTCGTGGCATTCCGGCTGGGCGTGCCCGAAGCCGAGTGGAAGACGATGGTGTTCACGACGCTGACCCTCGGGCAGATGGGCAACGCGCTGGCCACCCGATCGAGCCGCGATTCGCTGTTCAGCATCGGCCCGCTGTCCAACCGGCCGCTGGTCTGGGCGATCCTGCTGACATTCGGCCTGCAGATGGCGATAACCTACGTGCCGTTCCTGCAGCCGGTGTTCCATACCGCGCCGCTTTCGCCGACCGAGCTGGCGGTGAGTCTTGCCTTGAGCACGGTGGTTTTCTGGGCCGTCGAGCTGGTGAAGCTCGTGCGGCGGTCGCGCGAACGGTCCCGCTCTCGCGCCTGACCGGCGAGGCGAAAAGACGGCCCGGGAGGCAGCACCTCCCGGGCCGTCCGGTTTCCGGGCTACTTGACGTCGGAGTTGGTCAGCAGCCGCTCGCTGGTGGCGGTGTAGCCCCCGGCCGAAACTTGCGACCAGCCGCGGACCCAGCCCGTGCCGTCGGCGTACCAGTAGCTCATTTTGAAGCTCTCGGCACCGGCGGTGTACTCGTACTCCACCTCCCAGCAGTCCTTGAAGCTGCCCGCCGGCACGGCGACATCCTGCCTGCCGACAACCGTCGCCCAGACCGTGGTGTCCGCCGTGGCGAACACCTGCCAGGTCTTCGCCTGTTCGAGCGGCAGGGCGAGCATCGTGTCGGGCGCGTCGTCGTTGGGTCCCTCGAAGTCGAGCACCCAGTCGGCGGTCTTGAGCACCCAGGAGGTGTCGTGGGTGACCAGCAGGGTGTCCCAGGGCAACCGCTGGCGAACGGAGTCAGTCGCCACGAAGACCGCGGCGTTGCCGCCGGCGGCGAGTTCCGCGGTCCCGGTCACGCGCAGGTTGGTCACCTGGGTCATCAGTGTGTCGGCGTCGGTCTCGAAGGTCGTCGTGCTTTCGTAGCGCCACGAACTGCCGACCGATGTCGGGTACCAGTCCGGGTCGCCGCCGAAGATGTCGCAGCCGGCCCCGACCAGCAGCAG
>JAFGQF010000049.1 GCA_016935775.1 Caldifarciminota bacterium | reverse complement strand
CTCGGGGCGCAGGATTCGCTGGGCGGGGGCGGGCGTTACGATTACCTGGTCGAGGATTTCGGCGGGCCCCAGACCCCGGCGGCCGGGTTCGCGCTCGGGCTCGAACGGACGATGCTGGCGATGCCGGGGCGGCCCGAGCCGGAGCGGCGGCACCTGGCGTTCGTGGTCTGGATGGACGAGTCGGTTCGGGACCGGGCGCTGGACCTGCTCGCCCGGCTGCGCGCCGAGGGCATCCCGGTCCGGGCGGACTTCGACGCCGGCCGGCCGAAGCGCCAGTTCCGGACCGCCGACGCCCTGCGCGCCGCCTGTTGCGTCATCGTCGGGCCGGACGAGCTGGGCCGGGGGGTGTACGGCCTGAAGGACCTGGCGACCGGCGAGCAGCACGACGTTCCGCTCAACGAGGTCGCGCCCGAGGTGCGGGCGCTGTTCCGCGACTAGTCGGTAGCGGCGAGCAGGAAGTCGGCCAGCGCCGGCTCCCCGCCCGAGTCCCGGAGCAATACCGCGGCCACCCAGAGACCTTTGGAACCGGCGGGCAGTTCGAGGTCGAGCCGGCCGGTTCCGTTGGCTCCCCGGCTGCCCGAGTGCTCGGCGAACGCGCGGGGCACGTCGAGTCCCTCGATGCCCCGCGCCAGCGCGGGCGGCTCGGTGGCCGGCCAGGCAAGCAGGATGACCGAGCCCGAGCCCTGCTGTTTCATCACCCAGTCATAGTGCAGCGCCAGTTTCCGGGCCGGGCCGGCCAGGAACGGCGAGCTGAGTATCAGCCGGTAGCCGGCGGGCGGGTCCTCGGGCAGGGTGGCGCGGCCGGCCAGGGGTTGGACGTGGGTGAGCCCGTGGCCGGGCGGCGGCCGAGGCGCGGCCCGGGACGGGTCGGGCGGGGCCTCCGAGGCCGAGGTGAAGGTGATTTCGATTTCGGGCACTTTCTGGTGGCGCTGGTCGGGCGGCAGGGAGTTGAGCCACTCGTCGTAGTCACGGTCGCCCTTGAGCCGGGCGTGGGTTGCGCACATCGGGACCATGTTCGCCACCGAGGTGCGGCCGCCCAGCGCCGGCGGACGCCGCGAAACCAGCGTGGAGTATTCCGAGAAGCAGCCGGGTACCTCACAGGTGGTGCCCCGAAGTGCGATGACGGTTTCTTCCAGCTCGTGCGACCATTTCTCACCCGCAAAGTACGCCTCGTGGTCCTCGCCCGGGGTGGGCGCGTAGTGATTGTGGTGGCAGTGCGGGCAGGTTACCTCGTCGGTGTGCCATTCCCAGTCCACCGCGACGTCCAGGCCGCACTTCGGGCAATGGTAGTGCCAGGTCATCGATCCCTCGCTTTCGGTTGCCGGCCGTTGTATCAGGATGATGATGAAGACAGGCCGGTTGTCAAGCCTGCGGCCGGCCGGGGTTTTGACTCGGGCCGCGGGCCGGCGATAATCACCGGGTCCTCACCAGTTGAAAGGAGTCAGCATTGACAAAGACGACAGTCCTGCCAGTGTTGTTGACCGCCTCCCTGTTGCTGGTCGCCGGGTGCTTCACCCCGGCCCAGTACGTGGCGATGAACCCCCATAACTACGCCAAGTCGCCGACCCTGGACAACAGGCCGACCTGGCGGGTGGCGGTGTTGCCGCCGACCTCGAAGCTCACGAACGACCCGCAGACGGCCGACGGGTTGCAGGACCACGCCGGGCTGGTCCTGATGCGGAACGGCCGGTTCACGGTGGTTGACCGTTCGGCGGTGGACAAGCTGCTCGAAGAACAGCAGTTTTCATACTCGGGCGTGGTGGACCCGGCGACCGCGGCCCAGCTGGGCCGGATGCTCGGAGCCGAGGCGGTGCTGACCCTGAACATCACCCAGCTCAAGCACGACCCCTTCTGGTCCGACCACCCGGGCCAGCGCGACGCCGAGTTGCACGCCAAGCTGATTTCGGTCGAGACCGCCGAGGTGCTCTACTCGGCGGTGGGCTCGGGCTCGGATTTCGACTCGGCTGAGGACGCGCTGCGCGGCGCGCTCGAGACCGGGCTGATGGGTTTGAGCAGGCAGTAGCCAGAAAGGACAAGGGCAATGACGAGTGTCGAGTGTCGAATGACCAACAGGCGGAGGATGACGGGCCGGTGGCTGCTGCCGGCGTTGGTGCTGGCCCTGGGGCTGGGTGCACTGGCCGGGCCGGGGTGCGTGACCGGGACCTCGGGTGTGCGGCCCGCGGGCGAGGCGCAGCCGGCGCCGCCGCCGCGGACCGAGGCGCCGGTTCCGCCGACCGAGTTCCAGTTGCCGCCGCGGGTGCCGCGGCTTTCCGAGCCGGGCGGGGTGGACGAGCCGGTGCCGGGCGGCGACATCGACTGGTCGGGCAATGTTGTCCGGGCGCGCGGGACCGGGGTCGTGGACCCGGGGATGAAGAACCCCGCCCAGGCAAGGCTGATGGCCGAGCGGGCCGCGGTAGTCGTGGCCCAGCGTAACCTGCTGGAGATTGTCAAGGGTGTGCGGGTGGATTCCGAGACCCGGGTCGAGAACTTCATGACCGACTACGACGTGGTCTACTCGCGGGTCGAGGGCTATGTCAAGGGCGCGCGCCAGCGCGGCCCGGCCCGCTACGACTCGCTCGGGGGCACCGTCGAGGTCGAGCTGGAGATGGAGATCTACGGCGAGGAAGGGCTGTCGGACGCGCTGATCCCGGCATTGGGCGCGGGTGAGGTGGGCGCAGCCTCGCTGTCGCCGCAGGTGCGCGACTTCCTGGAACAGTATTCGGGGTTGGTGTTCGACGGCGGCGCGGCCGGGCTCAGGCCCTCGATGTTCCCGAAGATCTACGACGAGAACGGCAACCTGCTGCTCGACACCAGGGACTACGCCGCCTATCTCGGCAGCGGCGGCCAGGCGACGCTGCAGTTCATCAGCGACCTCGACCGGGTGCTGGCCCGGCCCGAATTCGCCAGGTCGCCGCTCGTGCTGAAGGTGCGCCAGGTCACCGGCCGGCTGGGCAGTGACATCATCCTTGGCGGCCCGGATGCCGACAAGCTGAAGTGGCTGAAGGACGGGTTCAAGTACCTGCTCGACGCCGGCCGGTTCCTGCTCAAGGTGCTGCTCTAGGAGCCGGCGATGAGATGGCTGTTGTTGTTCGCGGCCTGCCTCGGCGCGGGCTGCTATTACCCGGCCTACGCGCCCCAGGGCCGGCCGGCGACCGCGCCGACGGTGACGCCGGCGCCGGGCGGGGCCGGCGTCGAGGTGATGGTCAGCGGCGGTGAGGGGACCGAGGTGCTGGTCGAGGGTGTGGCCGCGCTGCCGGCGCAGGGCGGCTGGGACATCGCCCGCGACGCGGCGCTCGACGATGCGCTGCGCAAGGCGGTCGAGCAGGGCGTCGGGGCCTACATCGACGCCGAGTCCCGGGTCGAGAACTTCCAGTTGCTGTCGGACCGGATCTACTCGCAAACCCGGGGCTACGTTTCATCCTACCGGGTCATCACCGAAGGGCCTGAGGGCGGGCTATACCGGGCAGTCATCCGCGCCCGGGTGAAGTCGGCCGACATCGAGAACGACCTCGCGGCAATCGGCATCCTGGTCCGCGAGCAGGGCCGGCCGCGGATGATGGTCGTGGTCAAGGAGCTGGAGAACCCGCTCGACTTCACGGTGGACGACCGGCTGATGAGCCAGACGATGTTCGAGACGATGCTGGTGGATCGGCTGCAGCAGAAGGGGTTCCCGGTGGTGGACGCCGCGACGGTGCGCGCCAATATCGAAAAGGAGCAGCTCAAGCTGATTCTCGAAGGCGATACCAGGACCGCGGCGCTGGTCGGGCTCAAGGCCGGGGCCGAGGTGGTTGTCGCGGGCACGGTTCAGCGCAGCGAGACCGCCCGGCCCGTCGCGGGCAGCCGGCTGGACTTCTACCGGTTCCGGACGAGCGTGCGGGCGGTCAACGTCGAGACCGGCGAGGTGCTGGCGGCGAGCGCGACGACCACCGAGCTGCCGTTCTCCGAGGACCAGGCCCGGCAGCGGGCCGCGGACACGACCGGGGCCGAACTGGTGAGCAAGGTGCTGGCCGGATGGACCCGGCACGAGAACGTCGCGGTCATCTACGCCACCAACGCCGACTTCGCGCGGGTGCAGGCGCTGCGGCTCGAAATCCGCGAGAAGCTGCGGGGCATCATCGACGTCATCACCCGCGACCTGGTCGGCACTACCGCGACCATCGAGGTCGTTTCCGAAACGAGTTCGCCGGAGGTGATTGACGGGCTCCTGACCCGCGGCATCACGACCGGGTTCGAGGTCACGGGCAAGTCCGGCAACCGGCTGGAAATCCGCTTCACCGACGGTGCCGGCGGCGGGACGGGCGATGATTCGCCCGGGCGGGGGAACCGGTGAGGGCCGGGCTTGCGGTTGGGCTGGTCCTGCTGTTCGGGTTGGGGACGCCGGGCTGCGACGACATCTTCCGGACGATGCTGGTCACCGCCCAGGTGGTCCGGACGCTCGGGGTGCCGAGCAGCTCCGCCTCGGTGCTGGCCGGCGACCTGACCCTCGAGAACGTCTTCACCGAGGACTGGCTGGAGAACCCGGACCCGGGCGACACCAGCTTCTGGTCGCTGCCTTTGCCGGCCCGGGTCACGCCGGTGGCGGGCGCGGACGTCCGGCTGAACGGCGTCCAGCTCGGCCAGAAGCTGCCCGGCATCTACGGTCGCGCCGGGCTCGAACTTGAGTACCGGGCGCGCTACGACCTGGCGATGACGACCGGGGACGGCCGGACGGTCACCGCCCACGGCTTCCTGCCCGACAGCTTCGGCATCGCCGGGCCGAACCAAGGCGCAATATTGCACCCGGATTCGGTGCGCGTGACCTGGACTCATTCAGACAGCTGCAAGGCGTTCCTGGTCGGGGTCCAGCCGGCCGACTCGGGCAGCACGGCCGCGGGCTGGGCCGAATCGTTCACCGACACGACCTGCGCGGTGCCCCGGGCGGCGTTCTGCGATTCGTTGGGGCAGTTCCAGCCCGGGGGCTACGTGCTGAGCGTGATGGCGGTGAACGGCGGCTGGAACAAGAGCGGGCTCGACCTGTTGCTTCAGGGCGGCAACCTGAAAGGCGCGCTCGGCACATTCGGCTGCGCGGTGCTGCCGCTGCCGGTGGCGCTGGTGATCACCGAGTAGCGGGCGGTGTTCCGATGGCGCGCCGGCCGCGGCCGGCGCGCTGCCTTTCAGCGGACGATGCGGCCGATCCGGTCGAGCCGGATGGCCCAGGGCGAGAGGACCACCTTCAGGAAATTGGGCGGATTCTCGACCGCGCGCGAGGAGAAGTAGCGCACCAGCGGCCGTCCCTTGACGTACTCGAGCGGCAGCGGTCCCCAGAACCGGCCGTCCTCGGAGTTGTCGCGGTTGTCGCCCATTGCCATGATGTGGCCGGGCGGCACCACCACCGGTCCGAAGTTGTCGCGGACATAGGGCGAGAGTTCACTCTGGTAGAACCGGTCGCGCTCCCACCACTCCTGGAACGAGTCCGCCGGGGCCTTGAGGCCGGGCAGCCGGCGGTAGTCGTTGTGGACCACCCAGGGCTCGATCGGCCGCGCGCCGTTGACGTAGAGCTGCTTGTCGATGACCTGGACGGTGTCGCCGGCGACCGCGACGCAGCGCTTGACGTAGTTGGGCGCGATGTGCCACTTGAAGAACTTCTTTTCCCTGTCCCAGAACACCGGCAGGATTTGGAGCCCTTGCGGAAAGATGCGGGCGTAGCGGCCGGCCGGTTCGGGTACGTCCGGGACCTCGGGGAAACGGAAGACGACGATGTCGCCCGGCTTCGGCGTCGAAACCCGGATGACGGTCTGGCTGGTGAAGGGCGCCTTGATGCCGTAGATGAACTTGTTGACGAGCATGAAGTCGCCGATTTCGATGGTGTCGAGCATCGAACCGGTCGGCACGACGAAGCTCTCGACGAGGAACGAGCGGATGAGCAGGACCGCAAGAATCACCGGCCCCCACTCGCGCAGGAGCCGCCCCAGCCAGCGGCCGATTCGTTTCAACAGCAGTACCTTTCGACGACGGTCAGGATAGAACGGTTGTGGGGGAAGTCAAACGGGGCGGCCCGCAGCGGCGGGCCGCCCCGCGCGTCGTCGCCCGTGACTACTGCTCGATGCTGATCTCGCGGGCCTTGGCTTTCTCGGACTTGGGCATTGTCAGTTCGAGGATGCCGTCGCTGTAGGCCGCCTTGACTTTGTCTGCCTGGACGTCGTTGGGCAGCACCAGCGTGCGCATGAACCGGCCGTAGGCCCGCTCGATGCGATGGTAGGTCTTGCCCCTCTGCTCGGTCTCGTGGCGGCGCTCGCCCGAGATGCTCAGCGTGTCGCCGGTCAGCGAGATCTTGATGTCTTCCTTTTTCATGCCCGGGATTTCGGCCCGGACGGTGATTTCGTTTTCGGTTTCCTCGATATCGAGGGGCGGTGCCCACGATATCTCCGCGCGCTCGCGCGGGTAGCGACCGTAGAGTGAGTCGAAGACCCGGTCCATTTCCTCGCGCAAGGAGGCCATCTCGCGGAACGGGTCCCAGCGTACCAGGTTCTTGGCCATTTGTACCTCCTTTATTCTTTCGGTTGTTAGACTCGCCTGGCGGGGGCGAGTTTCAGTTGGAGCGGCTTTCCAGGAAGAGCCGGTCGAACCGCCGGCGAAAGATCTCCCGGCCGAGCCGGGTGACCGCGGCCTCGGTGCGGGCGGTCGAGAGGTTGAGCTCGGTCCAGACCTCGGGCCGGAGCTCGAGCCGGAGGCGGGCCTCGACCGGTGACAGCCCGGCCATCCGGCCGCGGGAACCGGCTTCGACCCGCGCGAACTCGACGCTGACATGGCGGGCCTTGATATGACGGATGTTGCCCTTGCCGAGGGTGCAGCCCGAGCCGAACTGGACGCCGTCGAGCAGGCAGGACCAGGGAGTGCGTCCCGGGCAGCGGACCACGGCCCGGAGCCGGAACGGGCCGGCGTCGAGTGCCTGCCGGGCGCGCAGCCCGGCCCGGAGTCCGAGCGCCAGCCAGGGGCCGAGATGGCCGTGGAACCCGGTCGCGGCGCGGAGCAGTCGGTCGTCAACCACGGCGCACAATAGCGGGACAGACCGCGGTGTCAAGCGCGGTTTGACCGGGTCGAGGGCGCGGCGATACTCTGCGGTGCACTTCCTGCTGCTGAAAATCGCCTCGTCGGTCGGGATGGGCCTGGTCCTGAAGCACGCCGACGCGCGCGGCCTGCCCCGGCTGCCGGTCATCCGGGTGAACTACGCGGTCGCCGCGGTGCTGGCTTTCTTCGGCGCGCTGGCGCTGCGCCAGACCCACCTCTCGCTCGGGACCGGTCTCCTGGGCGCGGTCACCGGGGCGCTGTTCGTCGCTGGCCTGCTGTGCTGGTCGAAGACGATCGAGGCGGCCGGGCTGGCGCTGTCGGTGGTGGCGATGCGGACCGCCATCGTCGTGCCGGTGTTCCTGTCGGTGCTGCTCTGGCGCGAGCGGCCGACCGCGCTCGAGCTGGCGGGCAGCGGGGTCGCGCTGGCGGCGCTCGGGTTGGTGCTGGCCGGGGTGGTGCGGCGGGCCGCGCCGGGCGACGCGCGGCCACACCGCGGCAACGCGCCCTTCTGGCTGGCGGCGCTGTTCGTGGTGGACGGGCTGGTGGTGACCGCGGCTCAGGTGTTCCGGCAGGAATTACCCCAGGACGAGAACCTGCCGTTCCAGGCGATCATCTTCACATCCGCCTTCGTGTTGACCAGCCTGCTCTACTGGCTGCGGCGCCAGCAGGTCAGCCGCGACGCGCTCCGGTTCGGCGGGGTGCTGGGCGCGGCCAACCTCGGCAACTACCTGTTCCTTGTGCTGGCGCTGAGCGTGCTGCCGGGCGTGGTGGTCTACCCGGTCATCGCGGCGGGCGAGGTCGGGCTGATGGCGGTGGCCGGGATATTCATCTGGCGCGAGCGGCTGCGGCCGCTGAGCTGGGCCGGCATCGCGCTGGCGGTGCTGGCCCTGGTCCTGATCCAGCTCGGCCGCGCGTCGGGCGGTTGACTTCGATGACGGGATTCCTAGGCTTGGGCGAAATGCGAGGCGAGCGATGAAGACAGCCGTCGTCTACTATACCCGGCTCGGGCACAACGCGGTCATCGCCGGGGAGGTCGCGGCCGCGCTCGGTGCCGAGTTGCACCGCATCGAGACCCCCAGGCTGCCGGGCTACCCGGCAATGGGGGGCGCATCGTTCTTCAACATCCCGATGAAGATCAGGCCGATGGAACTCGACTTCTGCGGCTACGACCTGCTGGTGCTGTGCGCGCCGATCTGGGCGTGGAAGCCAGCGCCGCCGGCCCGGACATTCCTGCGCAACGCCCGGCTGCCGAAGCGGCTGGCAATCTGCTTTTCCTCGGGCGGCGACCCGTCGCAGCGCGCCCAGGAGAAGACCCGGCAGTTGCTGGCCGGCCGCGACGTCGAGCTGGTCGCCTTCGGCGAAATCAGCCTCCAGCTCGCCCCGGACGACGACGCGCTCCGGCGCGAGGCGCGGCTGTTCGCCGGGCGGCTGAAGTAGCGGCCCTGGCTGTCCCCGGCGGCCACGACCGGTAAGATACTCCCGATGAACCGAATCCGCCGATTCGCACCGCTCGACATTCTCATCATCCTGCTGGTGGTCGCCCAGGCGGCGGGCGCGCTGCTGCTGGCCGCGCGCCCCGCCGGAGAGCCGGCGGCACGGGTGGTGCTGGACGGCCGGGTGGTGGCGCGGTTGCGGCTGGGCCAGGACCGGGTGTTCGAGGTCGGGGACGCGGGCGTCACCGTCGAGGTCCGCAATGGCCGCGTGCGGGTAGCCGAGTCCGACTGCCCGCGTAAGGTCTGCGTCCGGACCGGCTGGATAAGCCGGCCGGGCCGGGCAATTGTCTGCGCCCCGAACCGGCTGCTGGTCGAGGTTGTCGGCGATGCGGGACTGGACGCGGAGACGTGGTGACGGCGACAGCGAACGACCGGCGGCTGGCCCGG
>JAFGQF010000048.1 GCA_016935775.1 Caldifarciminota bacterium | reverse complement strand
CTCGAGGGGGCGTCGCAGGAGATGTCGGGCGGCGCGGTGCAGATCGGCAACCCGATCGAGGAGAAGAAGCTGGCCGACGTGATGCTGGCGGCGCGGGACGCCGGGCTGGTGGCCGCGACGACCGATTGCGGCGGCGGCGGGCTGTCGAGCTCGGTGGGCGAGCTGGCTTCGACCAGCGGCTGCGAGGTCTGGCTGGACCGGGTGCCGCTGAAGTACGAGGGGCTGACCCCGGCCGAGATATGGATTTCCGAGGCCCAGGAGCGGATGGTGATTTTCACCGCGCGGTCGAAGACCGACCGGCTGCTCGCGCTGTGCCGCGAGCACGACGTGGAGGCGACCGTCATCGGCCGGACGACCGGGACCGGCCGGCTGGAGCTGCGCTACCGCGACCGGCTGGTCGGCGATATCGAGATGGGTTTCCTCCACCACGGCTGGCAGGGCACGGTGCGGACCGCGCGCTGGGAGAAGCCCGAGACGCCCGACCCGGCGGTGCGCGCCGACCCGGACCTGGCCGAGATGACGCTGAAGCTGCTCCAGGCTCCGAACATCGCTTCGAAGGAGTGGGTCGTGCGGCAGTATGACCACGAGGTGCAGGGCCGGAGCGTGATGAAGCCGTTCTGCGGCCCCGCCGACGCCGGGCCGACCGACGCCTGTGTCATCACGCCGGTGTCCGGTTCGCGCCGGGCCTGCGTCATCGCCTGCGGGCTCAGGCCGCGCTACGGCCTGATTGACCCGTACTGGATGGCGGCGTCGGCGATCGACGAGGCGCTACGCAACTGCACGGCGGCCGGCGGCGACATCGAGCAGACCGCGGTGCTGGACAATTTCTGCTGGGGCAGCCCGGAGCGGCCCGACCAGCTTGCCGGGCTGGTCCGCGCCGCCCAGGCCTGCTACGACATCGCCCGCGCCTACCGGGTGCCGTTCATCTCGGGCAAGGATTCGCTCTACAACGAGTTCCGGACCGCCTCGGGCGAGTCGGTGCCGATACCGCCGACGCTGCTGGTTTCGGCGGTGAGCGTCATCGCGGACGCGCGCCGGACGGTCAGCGCCGATTTCAAGCGGGCCGGTTCGCTGGTCTACGTGGTCGGCGAGACCTTCGAGGAGCTGGGCGGCAGCGAGTATTTCCGCATCCACCAGGGGCTGGGCAGCCGGGTGCCGCAGGTGGACGCGGCCCGCGGGCGTCGGCTGATGCGCCGGCTGGGCCGGGCGATACGGTCCGGGCTGGTGCGGGCCTGCCACGACATCTCCGAGGGCGGGCTCGGGGTCTGCCTGGCCGAGATGGCTTTCGCCGGCGGGCTGGGCGCCGAGGTCCAGCTCAGGAAGGTGCCGGGCGCGCGCCGGTTCGGCCGCGACGACTTCCTGCTGTTCAGCGAGTCGAACACCCGGTTTGTCTGCGAGGTCGCGCGCGAGCACCGGCAGCGGTTCGAGCAGGTCCTGGCCGGCCTGCCGTTCGCGCCGGTCGGCCGGGTCACCGCCGACCGAATTCTGGTGATTCGCGGTCTGCGCGACGCCGGCGAGGCGCAGCTCGACCTGGTCGAGGCCGAGCGCCGCTGGCGCCGGGCGCTCACCAAGTACCTGGAGTGAGGATCAGCCGGGCGCGATGGCCTCGCACCCGGTGCGAAGCATCAGCGCGATCAGCTCGGCCAGGGGCCGGCGCCGGCGGTAGGCGAGGAAGCGGACGAGCATCGGCAGGTTGACGCCGGTGACGGTCGCGATGTCGTCGCGCCCGGCGCAGGCGCGGTTGCCGGCGCGCGAGCAGCTCGAGCCGGCCATGTCCACGAAGATGATGATGTCCTCGCCCGGGTGGCCGGCGACGGCGGCCGCGAGTTCGTCGTCCATCCGCCCGCTGTCCAGGCCGAGGTTGGAAACGGCGACGAGCCCGGCCCGGTCGCCGACGATGTCGGCGGCGGCATCGGCCAGGGCCCGGGGCAGGTCGCCGTGGCCGAAGACGATGCCGAAGACCGGCCGCGGGCCGGCGTCACTCCTGGTCATCGGTGATGAACGGGTCGATGGCCGGCGAATTGCTCATCACCCGCATCAGCTCGTCGTTGAACACCTTGGCCGGGTGATAGCCGAAGACCTTGAGGATGTGGTTCTTAGCGATGACTTCGAGCACCAGGGCGAGGTTCTTGCCCGGGATGACCGGGATCGTCACCAGCGGGATGTGGACGCCGAGCACCTCGGAGAGCTGCTCCTCGATGCCGACCCGCTCGTAGTCCATCCCCTGCTGCCAGCTTACCAGCCGGACTTCGACCTCGATGCGCTTCTGGACCCGGATCGCCCGGACGCCGTAGAGGCTGTAGACATCGACGATGCCGACACCGCGGATCTCGATGTGGTGGGCCAGCAGCGGTGACTTGGCCGCCGAGTAGCCCATCAGGATGCCGGTGCCGCGGCGCAGCACCCTGACGCAGTCGTCGGCCACGAGCCGGTGGCCGTGGGCGACGAGGTCGAGGGCGCACTCGCTCTTGCCGATGCCGGACTCGCCGGTGATGAGCAGGCCGACACCGAAGCAGTCCACCAGGTCGCCGTGGACGTACTCCTCAGGCGCGAGCCGATGGTCGAGGAATTCGCCGAGCCGGTGGATGAACGGCGTTGTGTCCATCGGCGTCCCGATGACGGGAATCGAGGCGGCGGCGGCCGAGTCAAGCAGCGCGGCCGGCGGTTCGAGCCCCTTGGTGACGATCAGGCAGGGCGGGCCGAGCGCGCACAGCCGCCGGGCGGCCTCGACCAGCGTGTCGGATTCCAGCGTCGCCAGGTAGGTGAGTTCGGTGCTGCCGATGATCTGGATGCGCTCGGAGAGGAACACCCCGGTGAACCCGGCCAGCGCCATCCCGGGGCGGTTGATGTCCGAAGTGACCACCGCGCGGCTCTCGAGTGCCGCCGTGCCGGCCAGAACCTTGAGGTTCCACTCGTCGCGCTTCTCGGCGACGAGCGTTCCGACGGTGACCTGCTTGCCGTCGGGCATCAGTCGGCGGGAGGCGGTTCCGGGGCCTTGCGCTTGCGCGACTGGATCTTGTCGAAGTGGCGGCGAAGCTGGACCTCGAGCCGGTCGACCAGTTCGTTCACCGCCGCGTAGACATCGGGGTCCTCGGCGCGGGCGGTCAGGACGGTGTGGCTGAGGTGGATGTTCCCCTCGGCGACTTCGTTGACGTGGTCGTGCGACAGGACGATGCCGCCTTCGATGGGGTGGTCGGTGAGGTGCTCGAGCTTGGCCGCCTTGGTTTCGACGTGCTGGCGGAGATGGGAGGTGATTTCGAAATGCCGTCCGGTCAGGGTTAGTTTCATCGGCTCCTCCAGGTTTTCAGTTCAATCATACCCGGCGGCGGCGGGCCGGGCAAGCCCGGCTCACAGCTCACGCCGCCCTTCGAACGCCCGGGAGAGAGTTTCCCGGTCGGCCAGCTCGAGGTCCGAGCCGACCGGCAGGCCGCGGGCGATGCGGGTCACCAGCACGGCCAGGGGCTCAAGCTGGCGACCGAGATAGACCGCGGTCGCCTCGCCCTCGGTGGTCGGGTTCGTGGCGATGATGACTTCGCGGACTCCGCCCTGGCGGACGCGCTCGAGCAGCGGCGCGATTGCCAGGTCTTCCGGGCCGACGTTGTCGAGCGGCGACAGGACGCCGCCGAGCACGTGGTAGCAGCCGCGCCAGCCACCCGAGTGCTCCAGGGTCAGGACGTCGCCCGGCTGCTCGACGACGCAGAGCAGCCCGGCGTCGCGGGCCGGGTCGGCGCAGACGTCGCAGATATCGTTCTCGGTGAGGCTGAAGCAGCGCGGGCAGGGGTGCAGCCGGGCGCGCGCCTCGGTGACCGCCTCGACCAGTTCGGCGGCGTTGCCCGCACGGCCGCCGAGCAGGTGGAGGGCGATGCGCTGGGCTGTCTTGGGACCGATGCCGGGCAGCTCGACCAGCACGGCGATCAGCCGTTCGAGCGACTGCTTCATCGAGGCGGGTCGCCGGGCAGCGGCGGCAGTTGGACCCGGGCGCGCTCTTGCGCCCGCTGCCGGGCGGCCGGCTCACCCGGGCCAGGCATCAGCCGATTTCCTCGATATCGCCGAGGATGCCGCGCATCCTGTCGATAACCGGGTCCGGGCCCGCGCCCCCGGCCGGCGGCCCCTGTTTCTTCGGCGCCGGGCGGGCGGCGCGCCGGTCGGCCGACGCCCGGGCGCGCGCCGGCTTCGCGGGTTCCGGCGCCGGGTTCGTTGCCGGTTCCGGGCCGGGCGGGGCGGGCACGAGCCGGATGAGTTCGAGCGAGGCGTACTCGAGGATGACGCGCGGCGACTGGGAGTGCCTGGTGTTGGTCTCGTGCTCGATCAGCAGCTCGAGCGCCCGGACCAGCAGCGGCCGCGGCAGTGCCCCGGCCTGGTCGGCGAGGCGCTGTCGTTCGTCGGGCAGCAGCCCCAGCCGGTCGGTCGGCACGCCCGCCTGGACGAACATGATGTTGCGAAAGTGCTGGATGAGCCCGGCGTAGAATTCGAGCAGGTCGTAGCCCTTGTCGAAGAGGCCGTCCACCATCCGGATGATGCCGGCGAGGTCGCGGCCGAGCACGAAGTCGACGTAGTCGTAGAAGCTGGCCGCGGGCACGAGCCCGAGCAGCTCGCCGACGTCGTCGGACTCGATGCCGTCGGGCCGGAAGGTGGCGAGCTGCTCGAGGATGCTCTCGCCGTCGCGGATGGCGCCGTCGGCGCGGCGGGCGATGGCAAGCAGCGCGGCGTCGCTCGCCTTGATCTTCTCCTGTTCGCAGAGCCAGCGCAGCCGGGCGGCGACCTCGTCCGGGGTGGCGCGCCGGAAGTCGAACCGTTGGCAGCGGGAGATTATCGTCGCCGGTACCTCGTGCGCCTCGGTCGTGGCGAAGACGAAGCGGGCGTGGGCGGGCGGTTCCTCGAGCGTCTTGAGCAGGGCGTTGAAAGCCTGCTCGGTGAGCATGTGGACCTCGTCGATGATGTAGAGCTTGCAGCGCAGCGATGCCGGAGCGTACTTGATGTTCTCGCGCAGCTCGCGGACCTGGTCGATGCCCCGGTTGGACGCGCCGTCGATTTCGAGCACGTCCATCGAGCGCGACTCGGCGATCTCCAGGCAGGCGCTGCAGGTGTTGCAGGGGTGGACGGTCGGCTTGTCGAAGCTCAGGCAGTTGATGCTCTTGGCGAGGATGCGGGCGGTGGTCGTCTTGCCCACCCCGCGCGGCCCGGCGAACAGGTAGGCGTTGGCGAGACGGCCGCGCTCGATCGCCCGCGCCAGCGTGTGACGGACGTGGTCCTGGACCAGCAGCTCGTCGAGCGAGCGCGGGCGGTACTTGAGGGTCAGGACCGAGCGGTCGCTCATCGCGCCACCGCTCGAAAACAGCCGGTCGTGCGACACCATCGGGGCGCCGGGACGAGCGAACCGGGGGGTGCGGCTCCGGCCAGGCGCTCCCGCGACTGGCTGACATTCCGCGTACCGTTGCTGCCTTCCGGCCCTGGCGGGGTTGGCGGCGACAGCCATCGCGGGACCCGGCCTTCAACGCCGCGGTCCGCCCCGGCCCGGGTTCGCCCCGGGCGTCTCTCACGGTGCCTTTTCGACCCCGCGTGAGTGGGTTTCGGGTTACAGGGGACCACTGACCCCCCGTCTAGCACGACCGGCAAAATGCCCTAGCGGGTGAGCTGGGCCGGCTGGACGAAGATATCGCCGGTCTGGACCTCGTTCTCGAGCGCTCCGGCGGTCTTCAGCCGGTCGGCCAGCGCGGAGACCGCCGGCCGGTTGATCTCGACCAGCCGCTGCAGCTCGGGGATGCGGCACAGCCCGCAGACGTCCGAGCAGTAGGGGAAGTAGCGGCCCAGCGCCTGGCGGGCCCGGTCGCCCTCGGTTTCGCTGACCGATATCGTCGCGTCGGTCGCAATCTGCAGCCGGCTCAGCAGCACCTTGCTTTCGTCGAGCATCGCGGGCGCGAAGCCGACGGCCGCGCCCGGGAACGGCGCCGAAACGAACTTGGGCAGCGCCGCGGGCTGGATGACCCGGAAACGCGCGGTGTCGAGCGTGCAGATCAGCGGCTCGAGCAGCCAGGCGGCGTCAAGCTCGCCCGCGTCCAGCCGGCCGACCAGCTCCGAGAACGGCACCTCGACCAGCGTGACCTGTTCCTCGGCCAGGTTGATGTTGATCAGCAGCGGCTTCAGGTAGTCGCGCAACTGGGACGGGTAGCCGAACCGCTTGCCCTTGAGGTCGGCCAGGCTCTTGATGGCCGGCTTGGCCCGTGTCCCCGGCTCGGCGCGGGTGACGATGGCGTCAACCGGCAGGGTCGCGCGGAACTCCATCCCCATGAAGACCCGCAGCGTCTCGCCGTTGGCGGCCATCCGCTTGAACACCGAGCTCCAGGGGAAGACGCCGATGTCGTACTTGCCGGCGAACAGG
>JAFGQF010000242.1 GCA_016935775.1 Caldifarciminota bacterium | reverse complement strand
CTGCGCTACAAGCTGGCCTTCTACGATGCCCTGCTCGAACACCTGGTTGAGGAGAAGCGACGGCGACGCAGGCTGGTCGTCTGCGGTGACTACAACACCGCCCACCGGGAGATCGACCTTGCCCATCCGAAGCAGAACTCGAGAGTATCCGGGTTCCTGCCCGAGGAACGGGCGTGGCTGGACCGGCTTGTCGCTGCCGGCTTCGTCGACACCTTCCGGTTGCTGCACCCGGCTGAAACCGGGCGCTATACCTGGTGGAGCCCGCTCACCAATGCCCGGGCGCGCAACGTCGGCTGGCGGATTGACTACTTCTTTGTCGGTTCGAACCTGGCGAAGCGGGTCCGGGACGCTTCGATCCTGGCCGAGGTGGCAGGTTCAGACCATTGCCCGGTCGGGTTGGAGCTGGCGGACTAGTCCGGGAGCGGGCGGCTAGCGGCCCCGGCGGGGCCTGAAACCGCGCGGCAGCCTGCCCGGTGTGATTCCGCCCAGCTGTCTCGCCATCACCCGGGCCTGGCCGAACTCCTTGAGCAGCCGATTGATGTCCTGCACCGAGGTGCCCGAGCCCTCGGCGATGCGGCGGCGGCGTGACCCGTCGATGATGTCGGGGTCGTGACGCTCGGCCGGGGTCATCGACTGGATCATCGCCTCGACCCTGACCATTTCGGTTTCGTCCACGTTGACCTGCCCGGCACCGGGAATCATCTTCATCAGCTTCGACAAGCTGCCCATCTTCTTGATGTTACGTAGCTGGTCGAGAAAGTCCTCCAGGTCAAACCTGCCCTTGAGAAACTTCTCGGCGGTTGCCCGCTGCTGTTCGGGGTTGCCGCTGGCCGAGACCTTTTCGGCCAGGCTGTGCAGGTCGCCCCGGCCGAGGATGCGCGAGGCGATGCGGTCGGGGTGGAACGGTTCAATGTCGGCGAGCTTCTCGCCGGTGCCGATGAACAGCACCGGCAGGCCGGTGACCTGCCGGACCGAGACCACCGCGCCGCCGCGGGCGTCGCCATCGAGCTTGGTGATGCAGGCCCCGGTCAGTTTCAGCCGCTCGTGGAACTGTTCGGCCTGGATGAGCGCGTCCTGCCCGACCATCCCGTCGAGGACGAGCAGGGTGGCTTCGGGACTGGCCTGTTGCTGGATGAGCTCGAGTTCGGCCATCAGTTCATTGTCGATGTGGAGCCGGCCGGCGGTGTCGAAGACGACCAGGTTGTTTCCCTGCCGGCGGGCGACGTCGAGCGATGCGAGGCAGTTGGCGACCACGTCGTCCCGGGCCGGCACGAACCCGGCGCCGGCGGTCTCGGCAACGCGGCGCAGTTGCTCGGACGCCGCCGGGCGTTTGGGGTCGCAGGCGACGAGCAGGGGACGGCGTGACTTGTAGAGCTTTGCCAGCTTGCCCGCGAAGGTGGTCTTGCCGGTGCCCTGGAGACCGACGAGGCAGACCGTCGCCGGGTTTCCGGACAGCTCGAGTTTCGCCGGGCTGCCGCCGAGCAGGCTGGTCAGTTCGCGGAAAAGGGCGACGTCAATGACCTCGGCCGGTTTGACCGCCCGGGTGATATCCTGCTCTTCGAGTCTCTGCCGGACCGCCCGGATGAAGGCGCCGACGACCTTGTAGTTGACGTCGGCTTCGAGCAGGACCGTTCGAACTTCGCGCAGCGCTTCGCCCACCTCCTGCTGGCTCAGCGTGCCGTAGCCGCGCAGCTTGCGCTGGAGCTTGACGAAGCGGTCGGTCAGGGCGTCAAACACGCGCGCCCCGTTCCCGGTGTCGAGGGTTCAAGTATCCGATTGGCCGGTGTTCCTGCCTGCGCATTTCAGGCTGCTGATGGCCGCAGCGTAGTCGTCGCTCTTGAAGATGGCGCTGCCGGCAATCACGATGTCGGCCCCGGCATCGGCGACCGCGCGGCAGTTGCCCGGGTTGATCCCGCCGTCAACCGAGATGGTGGTTGCTGACCCGGCCCGGTCGAGCAGCCGGCGGAGCTTGCGGATGCGGTCGAGCGAACCGGGGATGAAGCCCTGGCCGCCCCTGCCGGGAAAGACGCTCATCAGGAGCACTTCGTCCAGATGGTTGAGCCACGGCTCGATCCGGGCGAGCGGGGTGTCGGGTTTGAGCGACAACCCGGCCTTGCGCCCGGACGAGCGAATCGAGTCAAGCAACGGGCCCGGGTCGTCCAGGGCCTCGACATGGAACGCCACCAGCTCGGAGAACTCGAGGTACTGCGGCACCTGGGCTGCCGGTTCGACCACCATCAGGTGGGTGTGAGCTGGCAGCCGGGTCGCGCGGGCCGCGGCCCGCGCGACCGGCGCGCCGAAGCTGATGCCGGGCACGAAACGTCCGTCCATCACGTCGAGGTGCAGGCAGTCGGCGCCGGCCGCCGCGACCGCCCGGACTTCCTCGCCCAGCCGGGCGAAGTCACAGTCGAGGATGGACGCCGAGACAAGCATCCCGCTAGTGGAGAGAGTCGGGTTTGACCGGGACCGCGACGATCAGGTGGACCGAATCGCCGCTCGCGACCGACGAACCCTCCTCCGGGAACTGGACCATCACCAGCCCGGCGGGTTCGTCGCTTTCGGCGTGCTGGACGCCGGCCAGTACCAGCCCCTGGGAGGCGATGATACCGCCGGCGGTTTCAAGCTGGGCGCCGATCAGGTTGGGCATCGGGAACTTGCCAACCGGTGCCGAAACCGCCAGCACGATAGCCGCGCCGCGCTCGACCTCGAAACCGGCCACCGGCCGCGTGGCAATCACCCGGCCGGGTGGCAGGTCGGGCATCCTGAGCGATTCGATTTCGGCGACGGCCAGGCCGGCTTCCTCGAGCAGGGCGATGGCCAGCTCGGATTCCATCCCGGCGATGTCGGGAACGGTCAGCCGGTTCGCGCCCCGGCTCACGTTGAGCTGGACGACCCGGCCGGGTTTGACCCGGCGGCCGGCGGGTGGTGCCTGGAGTACGACCCGGCCGGGGGCAAACGCGGTGTCGTCAACGGTTCGGACGTCGCCGAGAGCGAGCCCTGCCCGGGCGATGAGTTGCTCGGCTTCCTCGAGGGTCCGACCGACCAGTTCGGGCACCGGCAGCTCACGGCCGCGGCCGGTGACCAGCGGCATCACCACCCAGTTGAGAATCGCGGCCAGCCCGAGCAGCACGACCGGCACGACCACCAGCAGCCAGAACAGGATGCGACCGGTTTTCCTGTCCTTGCGGGGCCGGGAGCGGCGCTTGTCCTTCATTGTCACTCCAATCGCTCGCCCGGGGCGAGCCTGAGGCCGTTGCGCAGGTCGCGGCCGGATTGCACCCGGCCGGACTCGGGCTTGACCTCGACCAGTTCAATCAGCCCGGCACCGGTGCCGGCCACGAGGCCCGGCCGGTCGAGCAGCAGCGCGCCCGGT
>JAFGQF010000241.1 GCA_016935775.1 Caldifarciminota bacterium | reverse complement strand
ATGTCGGATGACGAATCGCGGAGCCGGACGAGGTAGACCCCGGCGGGGAGGAGGGGTAGTTGGATTGTGCCGGTGCGGGCGGGGGCTGGTCGCGTTGTCCAGGCTTCCCGGCCGGAGATGTCGAGAATCGTCAGGACGCCCGAAACGGTTTCGGGCAGGGTGACTTGGGCCAGGCCGCGCGCGGGGTTGGGACGGATGGCGAGCCGGGGGAGCGGCTGTGCCGGCTCCTCCGCTACGGCGCCGGTGTTCGGGCAGGAGCAGTAGAAGTCGTCCACGAGGATGATGGAGTTGCCGGTCGAGCGGTTGCGGATGGCGAAGCGGACAGTGCTTCCGTCGAAGTCGTCGAGCCCGAACCGGTGCTCGACGTACTGGTCGGTGCAGGTGAGCTGGCCGAGCAGGGCGACGGAGTCCCCGGGCCCGGGACCGGACAGGGTCCAGGCCTCGACGATGTAGTTGTCGGGCGTGAGGGTGCTTCGGATGAAGAACCCGGCCGTGTCCGGGTTGCCGGCCTCGGGCTGGAGCGGCATCGTGATGAGCCAGTCGTCGTTCGGGAATCCCTGTTCCCAGCGGCAGCGGGCCGCGCCGATTCCTGAGCGTTCGTCGCCGCGCCGGATGCTGCGGTACCAGTGGTAATGGCCGGTGTCGTTGCTGACTTCGATCCAGCCGGCCGGCGGGAAGGGCTCGTGGGGCTCGAAGCTGTCCACGTGGCAGGTGCGGGGCGGGTAGACCCAGGTCGGGAGCCGGGCGGTGTCGTTGGCGATGTTGTAGTCGAGCGGGTCGTACACGATGAAGGCGAACTCGTGCGTGCCGCGCCAGTCCGCGGGCACGGGCAGGCTGACGCGCAGGTGGGCGGTGTCGCCCGGGCCGAGCGCGGGGAAGGGGAGGCTGTCGACCCGGGCGCTCGCCACGATGGTGTAGACGATGCCGCCGGCCGAGGGGGTGTTGCCGATGTTGGTGAAGGTGAGGTTGACCGGCTCGGTGTCCGAGGCAGCGCAAGGCGGGCGGGCGAGTTCGGCGAGGCAGGCGTGCAGGTCGGCTTCGCGCTCGAGACCGACCACGAGTTCGGGTGGCCGGGCCTCGGTCCAGCCCTGGGCTTGGGAGTAGCCGAGGTTGTTGTGCGTGATGGCGAGGACCAGGCTGTCGGATGCGAGCGCCTGCCGGATGGCTGCGATGCCGGCGGAGTCGAGCGGCATCAGGTTCTCACCCGGTACGTTCTGGTACAGGCCGGCGAGCCGGGCCGCGGTGTCGAGGATGCTGAACATGGTCCGGGGTTCGAGGTCCCAATCCGGGAGCCGGGCGAGCTGGAGCCGCTGGCCGGACCCGGAGGTGGAATTCTGGTAGAAGGCCAGCGCGGCGGAGAGCGGCTCGCAGCTGTCCGGCAGCGCGGACAGGTCGAAGACCATCCAAGCGTTCCACCACTCGCGCGTCCAGTAGGGGTAGGTCTGGTAGTAGAGGTAGCCGTAGCGCATGTCCGAGCCCAATTGGCCGTAGGTCTGGGCCCCGTTGTAGTAGTGGTGGAATATTGAGCCCGAACGGGTCGCGCGCAGCCGGATTGCGGCCGCGGCGGGCACGGCGACGAGCAGGGCCAGCAGCAGGGCGAGCGCGTGCCTCACCGCGTCACCACCAGCTTGAGCCGGCCTGGCCCGGGCCGGGCTTCGATGAAGTAGCAGCCCGGCGCGATGCCTTTGAGTTCGAGCAGGGCCGAGCTCGCGCCGGGGGAGACCGGCTGCTCGATGACCGCGCGGCCGCAGGCGTCGCGCAGCACCAGCCGGTCGGCTGTCTTTGACTGGGGCCAGGCGACGCGGGCTCGACCGCCGGCCCGGACCGGGTTGGGCCAGGCCGCGAGTCGCGGTGCCGGTGTTCGCCCGGGCGGCGACGCGATGCCGGGCACCGGGTTGGCCGCGACGCAGATGTCGTCGAGTGCCAGGCCGTCGCCACTCCAGGTCCGGAGCCGGAACCCGAGCCGGATGGCCTGTCCGTCCCAGGCGTCGAGGCAGGCGGTGAACGGAACGTAGTAGCCCAGGACAAACTCGTACGACGCGACCAGGCCGATGGTGTCGGTCGGTTCGCTGCCGCACATCGCCCAGACTTCGAGCAGTTCGGGGTACGCGCCCAGGGCGCAGGCGAAGAAGCCGAGTGAGTCGGTGTGGGAGATGTCGGGCGTGAAGGGCGATGTCACCAGCCAGTCGTCGTTGCGGCCGTGCAGCTCGCGGCCGCAGGCGGCGGCGTGGTGGTCGCTGTGTGACTCGCGCAGCAGGTTGACCCAGGCCGACGAGCCGTTGTCGTTGTTGATGGACCGCCAGCCCGGGGGCAGGACCCCGGCCTCGAAGTCCTCGGCCAGCAGCGCGCCGTCCGGGAAGACCCAGGCTCGGCACTCGGCGGTGTCGTCCCCGGGGTTGGCGTCGAGCGGGTCCGCGACCCAGAACCGGAGCAGCGCTCGGCCCGCGGGTTGGGGAGGGAGCGTGAACTCGGCATCGGCCGTGTCGCCCGGGCCGAGCGCGGCAAGCTGGAGCGAGTCCACGACCCGGCCGCCGACCTCGGCCCGGACCAGCAGCGGCGCGGAGGCATAGCGGCCTCCATTCAGGAACCGGGCGCGGCAGTGGATGCTGTCCGCTGGACCGAGCGGCGAATCCGTGAGTTCGGCCCGCACGGCCCGGATGTCGCAGGTGCGGGCGTAGCCGACCTCGAGAAATGGCGGGTTCGCCCCGTTGACGCCGTCGGCATGGCCGAGCCCGGACGGCGTGGCGACCAGGCCGACCGCGAACCAGTGCCGGGGGATGCTCATGCCCAGGTGCTGGATGCCGTTGGCGAGAAGCTCGGCGCAGTACCAGCCGGCCCGGGAGTTGTCCATCGTGTCGGCGATGCCGTTGATGTAGTGGTTCCACAGTTCGTAGGCGCCGGTCGGCTCGGGGTCGACCTCGAGCAGCATCAGCCGGGTGGAGCAGCGGGACGCGGTGTGGGGCTGGTAGTAGTGGAACGCAGCGTAGACGATGTCGAGCGACTCGGTCATCGTGGTGATGTCGAGCTTGGCATAGGCGCGGTAGGGCCGATCCCCGCCCGCGCCGTAGGACATCCCGCCCGGGTACTTGGTGTACTCGTAGTGACCGGGCTGGGGCGGGGGCGGCACCCAGACGCAGTCGAGCGTACCGGAGGCGAGCGCGGGCAGGGTGTCGCAGATGCGCGGCGGGTCGGCCGGACAGTTCGGGCCGGGCAGGATGGTAAACAGGAGCAGTAGCGTCATCGTCATCCTAGCGCTGCACGACCAGCTTGACGGACAACGGCGAGTTGCGATTGCCGGGTGACGAGTGAGTTAGCCGGACGAGGTAGACCCCGGCGGGGAGGAGGGGCAGTTGGATTGTGCCGGTGCGGGCGGGGGCT
>JAFGQF010000240.1 GCA_016935775.1 Caldifarciminota bacterium | reverse complement strand
TGGCCGCGGGGCAACCACGCGGTTTCCTGTTCGACCCGCCTGGCCGGGGATACCGACAATTCAAACGACCGCCAGGGTGGCTCGGTCGCGGTTCGCGTGCCGGACGTCGGGGTAAGCCACCTGCTGGCGCCGTCCGGCGCGCTTGACTCGGGTGACGTGGTCACGCCGGCCTGCTCGGCGTACAACCACGGCACGACTTCCGAGTCCTACTCGATACGGATGCGCATCGGTGCGGGCTACAGCCAGGCGGCGGTGGTCAACAACCACCTGCCCGGGACGCGCCGGTACGTGACCTTCGCAAACTGGACCGCCGGCGCGCCCGGCACCTACCCGGTGCGTTGCTCGACCGAGCTGGTCCTCGACCTTGTTCGAGCCAACGACCGCCTGATGGACACGGTCACGGTCGGATCCTACGATGTCGGCTGCTACCGGGTCGCCGCGCCGACCGGCACGGTGGACTCGGGTGCGACCGTCACGCCCGCGGGCTGGGTGCGTAATCACGGCACCCAGCCGGTCGCAAACCTGCCGGTGGTGTTCCGAATCGGGTCGGTGTACGCCGATACCCAGCAAGTCACGAGCCTGCCGCCCGGCGACTCGGCCCAGGTCACGTTTGCCAACTGGACGGCGGTGCCGGGCAACTGGACCGCGGCCTGTACGACCCGGTTGGCCGGCGACCGGAACCCGGGCAACGACCGCGCGACCTCGAGCTTCTTTGTCCAGCACCGCGATGTCGCGGTGCTGTCGGTTTCGGCGCCATCCCAGGCCGACTCCGGGACCGCGGTGGTTACGGTGGTGACGGTCGCGAACCGGGGCAATACCACCGAGAATGTCGATTTCCGGCTGACGATCAGCGGGACCGGCTACTCCCAGGCGGTCTCCCGGGTGCTGGCCCCCGGCCCGGGGACCGATACGCTGACGTTCCCGGCCTGGACCGCGGGGCCGCGCGGCAACCGGGTGCTGGCCTGCACGACGCTGCTCGCCGGCGATATGAACCCGGCCAACAACCGCGCGCTCGACACCACCTTTGTCCGGGTGCTGGACGTGGCCGCCACCCGGGTTGTCGCGCCGACCGGCACGGTCGACTCGGTGGCCAGCCTGACCTGCCAGGCCCGCGTCCGCAACCGCGGCAACACGACGGTCAGCTTCCCGCTCTCATTCCTGGTGATGGGCGGCGACACGACAACGCTCAACGGTAATGCCAACAACCTCGCGCCGGGCGAGTCGACGGTCGTAACGGTCGGCAACTGGACGGTCGGTCCGCCCGGCAGCTACCGGACCAGGGTGACTACCGGGCTCGCCGGCGATATGGTTCCGGGCAACAACATCGTCGCCGATTCGTTCCTTGTCCGGTCGCACGACGTCGCGGCCGTGGCAATCCTCGAGCCGCCGGCGGTTGTCGACAGCGGCGCGTCGGTTTCGGTCCGGGCGGTGGTGGCCAACAACGGCGGCGGCCCCGAGAACGCCATCGTCTTCGTGACCATCAGCGGCACGGGCTATCGCGATTCGACCTTTGCCAGCCTGGCACCGGGCGGGCAGGACACCGTCACGCTCGACAACTGGTCGGTTGTCGCCCAGCGCGGGCCGCACACCGTAATCTGCTCGACCTGGGTGGCGGGCGACGGCAACCCGGCCAACGACACCGCCGGGCGCGCCGTTTCGGTCCGGGTGCGGGATGTCGGCACCGTTCAAATCCTGGCGCCGTCGGGCGCGGTCGATTCCGGGGTTGTGGTCACGCCCTGGGCTCGGATTCGCAACCACGGCACCGACCCGGAAACTTTCCCGGTCCGGTACACGATCAGCGACGGCTATTACTCGACCCGGACGCTGGCGCTCGGGCCCGGTCTTGACACGGTGCTGACTTTCGACCAGTGGACGGCGAATACGATCGGCGTCTTCGAGACCCGGTGCACGACGATGCTCGGTACAGATATCCGCCACGGCAACGACTTCGTATCCGGCACGGTGCGGGTGACAGGGAATGACGCGGGTATCACCGAGGTCATCGCGCCGGTCGGCGGCATCGAGCCCGGCCCGGTGAACCCGGCCTGCCGCGTTCAGAACTTCGGCGCCCAGACGCGCGACCTCGTGGCCTGGGCCAGGATAACCGACGCGGCCGATTCGATGGTCTACTTCGATTCCGTCGCGCTGGCCGGGCTGGCGCCCGACTCGTCGGCGGTACTGGAATTCGGCGAGTGGACAGTGCCCGACGGCGGCTACACCGTCCGTTGCTCGTCCTGGACGGCCAACGACCACAACCCGGCGAACGATACCCTGTCGGCGTCGTTCTTTACGCTGGTTCACGATGTCGGGATGACGGCGATCATCTCGCCGCTGGGCCGGATGGACCCGGTGACGGTATCGCCGGTGGCGCGCGTAGCCAATAACGGCAGCGCGACCGAGAGCTTCTGGTGCCATTTCCGCATCGAGGATTCGGTTGCCGGCACGGTTGTCTACCGTGATTCGATATTCACGGTTGACCTCGGGCCGGGCGCGACACGGGTCGAGCGGTTCGCGGCCTGGACGGCGCACGTCGGGCGGTTCCGGCACACTGGCTGGACGCGCCTGGACGGCGACGCCGACCCTGCCAACGACACCGCCCGGGCTAGCGTCGTGGTCACGCCGGGCGCGGCGGGCTGGGAGATTCGCAACGACCTGCCCGGCGGCCCGGAGATGCGGGTCGTCAAGCACGGTGGCTGCCTGGTCGGGGTCGAGACCGACCGGCCGGCCGTCTACGCGCTCAAGGGCAACAAGTGCGGCGAGTTCTACGCCTACGATGTTCTGAGCGGGACTTGGCAACAGCTGCCCGGCATCCCCGACGGCCCAATCCGGCGCCAGGTCCGCGGCGGGGCCGACCTGTGCTACGACGGCGCCGGCCACATCTACGCGCTCAAGGGCAACAACACCCTCGAGTTCTGGCGGTACGACCTCAGCGACAGTTCCTGGAACGCGCTCCCGGACGTGCCGGCCGGCGCGCGCAAGCTCAAGTACGGCTCGGCGCTGGCCCACATCAGCCGCGACGATTCGTCCTGGATATACTGTCTCAAGGGCTCCAAGACTTTCGAGTTCTACGCCTTCTCGGTCGAGGCGAACGCCTGGCAGACGATGCCGTCCGCGCCCGCCGGCACGTCGGGCAAGCCTTACAAGTCCGGCTCGGTGATGCGGACCGACGGCGACGGCAACCTCTATGTCCTGAAGGGTCGGTACAACGAGTTCTTCAAGGCCGACGCCCGCACCTGTGAGTGGGTGATGCACCCGCCGATGCCGGGTTACGGTGCCAGCGGCAAGCGCAACAAGGCCAAGGACGGCGCCGACCTCGCCTGGGACGGCCGGGGCACGCTCTACGGGTTTGGCGGCGGCAACCGGCCGTTCTTCTTCGCCTTCGTGGACTCGGCCAACCGCTGGGTCGAACTCGAGTCGCTGCCCCACGGCCCGTCCGGCCGCCGGGTGAAACACGGCGGGTCGGTCGCGGTTATCTCCAAGCGCGTCTGGGCGCTGAAGGGCAACAAGACGCTCGAGTTCTGGTCCTACACGCCCGATACCTTCCTGCTGTTCGGCGCGCGGCCCGACCGCTCGGGCGCGGCCGAGGAGCCGGCGCGGGTACCGCGCTGGTCCGGCGATTTCCTCGTCGGGCCGAGCCCGGCACGCGAGGAACTGGTCGTCCGTGCCGCGCCGGGTGCGGGTCGGGCGATGGTCGAGCTGGTGTCGCCGGCCGGCCGGGTCGTGCGCAGCGCGGCGCTCTCGCCCGGAGGCCAAATCCGGTTCGGGCTGCGCGACATCGCGGCCGGCACCTGGTTTGTCCGTATCCGCACCGCCGACATTGCCGAAACCAGGAAGGTGATCATCAGTCCCTGACCTGCTCCAGCGCGTCCCTGCAGGCAAGGGCCCCGGGTTGCGACCCGGGGCCCTCACTTCTTGCGTCTGCGGTTCAGTCGAGCACGGTTTCCCCGGCCGCGGTCCATGCCGGGTCAACGATGCAGATGAAGTCAATTTCGGCCGGGCCGGGATTCTCCAGCCACTGGACCGACCCGGCCGGTATCAGTACCGTGTCGCCCGGTCCGACCTCGGCCGTCTCGTCGTTGACGTGCATCGTGCCGACGCCGTTCACCAGGTGGTAGACCTCGGCCTGCTCGAGGCGGTGGGGCAGTGACCGCTCGCCGGGCGCGAGCCGGGCGCGGGCGAGCGAGCACCTGATTCCGGCCGGGTCGCGCTCCGGGTGGAGCAGTTCGCGCAGCCGGGTTCTGTCCCCGGCCGTTATCTCCGCGCAGTCGGCCAGCCGCTTCAGCAGCATTCCCGTGCTCGCACCCTGGAACGCTTGGACCCTGGACCCCTGGAACTCTGCTCTCTATGACTCCAGCCGGCCCACCGCGGCCTCGACCGTGCTCAGCAGTTCGCCCGAACTACAGGCCGCCTCGAGCCGGTTGATATCGTACTGTACCGGCCGGTCCTCGACCATCGGCTCGACGTGCTTGCGGATGACGTCGTAGGCGGCGCGGGTGCCTTTGCCCAGCTTGAGCGGCTTGCGGAATTCGACCGCCTGGGCGCCGGCCATCAACTCGATGGCCACGACGTACCAGGCGTTGCGCAGTATTTGGGCCGCCTTGGCCGCCGCGGTGAAGGCCATCGAGACGAAGTCCTCCTGGTCGGCCGCGGCGGGAATCGAGCCGACCGACGCCGGCGCCGACAGGATGCGGTCTTCGCAGATCAGCATCCCCTGGGTGTACTGGGTCAGCATCAGGCCGGAGAACATCCCGGCGCCCCTGGTCAGGAACGCCGGCAGGCCGCAGGACAGGTTCTTGTTCATCAGCCGGTTGGTCCGGCGCTCGGAGAGCACCGCCAGCATCGTCACGCACGAGCCGACCGTGTCGAGCGCGATGCCGAGCGGCGTGCCCTGGAAGTTGGCGCCGGTCAGGTAGGCCCCGTCGTCGGGGAAGAACACCGGGTTGTCGCCGACGCCGTTCAGCTCGACCTGGAACATCTGGCGGGCCCACTTCATCGCGTCCTTGGCCGCGCCGACCACCTGGGGCGTCGAGCGCAGGCTGTAGGCATCCTGGACCTTCTTGCCCGGCTGCTTCAGCATCTCCGAGTCCTCGGTCAGGCGCCGGACGTTGGCCGCGCAGGTGACCGCGCCGGCGTAGCCGCGCGCCTTGTGGATGCGCTCGTCGTAGGCGGCCATGTTGGCGTTGACAACCTCGAGGGTGATGGCGACCGCGACCTCGGTCGTCCGGTAGAAACGGTCGGCGTCGGCCAGCAGCAGCGAGCCCCAGCCGGCGGTCATGTTCGAGCCGTTGAT
>JAFGQF010000239.1 GCA_016935775.1 Caldifarciminota bacterium | reverse complement strand
GCACCATCAGGTCCGACTCCCGCCGGCTTACCCGGCGCTCGGCCTCCAGCCGGACGCTGACCTCGGGACGGAAGGGCAGCCTGACCGCGGCGGCCCGGTTGAACCGGTCAAGCCGGATGTCCCAGTGCGCACCGCCCGAACTGTCACGCGCGCTGATTGACACCGGCAGTCCGGTCGTCGGTTCCACCAGCAGGCTCGCCTGGAAAGTACGCTGCCGGCCCGGGTCCAGGAGCGGCAGCCAGGGCTCGAACCGGTAGTGCCAGCGTCCGGAGCGGTCTTCGGTCCGGGTGAAGTGCGGCCGCTCCAGCACCTGCCGGAGCTGCTCCAGCACCCGGGTTTCAACCCCGCGCGGCTCCCGCTCCCAGTCCCGCCCCTCGCGCCGGTACTGGATCTCCCCGGCCGCGACCAGCTCCACCGGCTCGCGCCGCCCCGCCCGGAACCACGCGCCCTGCCACGCCTCCCGGTCTGGTGCCTGCCAGTTGCCCCGGAACGAAGCGCCGACGTCGAACGGGGCGTCGGTGTGGAAATCCACCCGGAACCGGAAGGATTCGAGCATCTGCAGTCGCTCGACCGCGACCTTCGGTGCCTGGTCCGGCGCGGGCGGCTCGCCCAGGTTGACGTAACGAACGCAGCCCGCGGCCAGCAGGCACGCACCGACGAACGCCGCCCTAGTATTCAGTCCCAAGTCCGAAGTGGAACTTCCCGCCCCGGTCGTCGGTGGCCGACAGCGGCCAGGCCCAGTCGAATTTGAGGAAGAAGTAGGAGACCTGGACCCGGATGCCCGCCCCGACCCCGAGCTTTAAGTCGTCGAGCCGGCGTTTTTCCGCGTCCCATACCCGCAGGCTGTCGCGCAGGACAAGCCCGGCGTCGGCAAACACCACGCCGCGGATGCCGCCGAACTCGAGCGGCAGCGGCGCGGCGAGCTTGATTCGGTCGATGAAGGGAACGCGCAGTTCGAGGTTGGCCAGCGCGATTCCCGGCCCGGCGTCGTCGTAGAACTCGCCCCAGTTGTAGCCCCGGACCGCCTCGCCTCCAAGGTAGTAGCGGTCCGCGTCGCGGCCGAACCCGCCCAGGCCGAAGAGCCGGGTGGCGAGCACCGTGCGCCGGCCGAACCTCTGGTAGTTGCGGAAGTCGAGGTAGACGTCGTGGAATTGCCGGCTGGAAAGGAATGAGATGTCGGCGCCGATGCGGGCGCGGGTGCCGCGCGCCGGGCCCTGCCAGGTCCAGTAGGTGTTGTCGAAGACCAGCGCCGGCGAGGCGTAGAAGACCCGGTCCCACCAGAGGGTGTCGAGATACCAGCCCTGCTGGTCGAAGCCGTAGAGGCTGACCTGGCTGGCGTAGCCGGTGAGCCCGGCTTCGACCCTGGTGAACTTATCGAAGGGGTAGCCGGCGATGGCCTGGCCGCCACGGTTGACCCGGTCCACGATCGCGTAGCCGGGCGCGTAGTAGGGCGTTTCGCGGTACTGGAAAAGGGTGAACCCGTAGTCCACGCGGTGCGGGAGCAGCCAGTACTCGAGTACCAGGTCTGAGTTGATGATGTCGCCGTAGATGTCGGTGTAGAGCCCGAAGCGGTGGTTGCCGAGCATGTCGCTGAAGGCGACGTTGACGAGCCCGGCGAGTCCGCCGTAGCTGCTGTAGGATGCCGCGCCCACGGCGTAATCGGGCGAGAGGCCAAACCGCGCCTTCTTCACCCGTTCGAAGTCGAGCCCCTGGCGCCGGAAGCTCGCCGTGTCCGGCTTGCGGCAGGCTTGCGTGCCGGCCGTGGTTTCGGGTATCCGTTCGAGCGGGTCCAGCACCGTCGCGATGTCCCAGCCGACGTTGCTGAAGTAGGCGAAGGCGAGCTTGCGGCCGTCCGAGGAGACCGTCGGGTAGGAGACTTCGCCGAGGAAGGTCGTCCGGTTGGTCACCTTGCCCGAGGCGAGGTCGTGGACGTAGAGGTTGCGCGCCGAGTCGCCGGCCACGAACAGCAGCTTGCCGGTGTTGCCGGCGAATTCGGGGTGGCCGAGCCCGGTGCAGGCTTCGGTGAGCCGGTGGAGCTTGCCGCCGGGGTCGCGCAGCCAGAGGGAGTAGGCGCCCGGCAACCATTCGCCGCCCTGGTCGGGACGGTCCGACACGAAGGCGATGCTGTCGCCCGAGGGCGAGAAGACCGGGTCCTTGTCCTCATAGATGTCGAAGGTGACGCGTTCGGGCTCGCCGCCCGCGACATCCACCACGTAGACATCGCTGAACCCGTTGCGCTGTCCGACGAAGACGAGCCGGCCGCCGTCGGGCGAGAATCGCGGGGTGTAGACCGCGTCGAGCCCGACGCCGATCCGGCGCCGCACCTTGCCGCCGGGGTAGTCGACCAGGGTGATGTTGTCGCGGCCCGCGCTGCGGGTGACGACCGCGATGGTTCTCTCGTCCGGCGACCAGGCCACGCCCGGCCGCAGCAGGTGCATCGTCTCGAACCCTCCCGAGCGCTCACCCCGCACCAGCCGCCTGAGCACCCGGCCGTCGAGCGCCGAGATGACGTAGAGGTCCACGTACTCGAGCCGGTCGGAGACGAAGGCGATCTTGGTGCCGCTGGGCGAGAGCGCGGGCGCGGTGTTGTAGGTCGAGCCGTCCTTGCGGTGGTCGGTGACGAGCTCGGCCAGCGTGTCGAACGCCGCCAGCCCGGTCACCTGCGGCCAGTAGCGCATCCTGAGCCACTTCTCCCATTCGGCGCTGAACTCATCGACCTTCATCCCGAACACCTGCGCGAAAGTCGCCTCCAGGTTGCGCTTCTGGCGCAGGCTGTGCAGGAACTCGAACGCCTTCTGTCGGCCGTAGCGCTCCTCGACGTAGTAGTAGAACGACTCGCCCTCGCGGTAGACCAGGTAGCCGTAGCCGTCGTGCAGTTCGTGCAGCGGCACCAGCCGGTTGTTCAGCACCAGGTCGCGCATGAATATCTCGTTCTCGACGTTCACCCAGCCAGACTGGAACTCGGCGTGCCCTTCCAGCACCCAGAGCGGTATCTGGAACTCGTCCACCGCGCCCAGCAGCGCGGCCAGCCGCGAACGGTAGAACATCTCGAACTGGAAGATGTGGGTTATCTCGTGGCCGATGACATGATGGAAGTCGTCGTAGGAGCCGTTGAACGGCAGGACGATGCGGTTCTTGAACAGCTCCGAGAAACCGCCGACGCCCTCCTCGATAATGTCTGTTATGACGTTGGTCTCGGCAAACTGGGTCGGCGACAGGTAGAGAATCAGCGGTATCTTGAACTCGATTTCCACCCCGAGGTCGCGCACTAGGTCGGCGTAGAACTTCTCGGCGCTCCTGGCCGCGAACTCGGCCATCGACTCGCCGCCCGGGTAGAACAGCACGCGGAAATGCCCGGTCTCCAGTTCCTGGAACCGGTAGTCGCGGGTCTGGACCTTGTTCTTGCCGAAGTAGTAGAGCTGGGCCGGCGCCGCGCCGGCCGCCAGCAGCAGCGCCGTGACCGCGAGACGAGCCAGGCGCTTCATCCGGTCACCCGGCGCTTCGGCTTCACCTCGTTGAACAGGAACACCCGGTCGGCGACCATATAGCCCCAGGCCATGTCCGGGGTCGTATGCCCGAACCCGACCGTGCCGCGAGCGTCCAGCCCGACCACGCCAACGTCCTGCTTGCGCCGCTTCGATTCGGAAATCGCCAGCGTCACCGCCACCGCCGCGGGCATCGTCCGCATCTTCTCCACCACCTCGCGCCCGAGCATCGCCCGCATTATCTCTTCGCCGTGCCCGGTGCATGATACGGCGCCCGACGGCCCGGCAAAGGTGCCGCAGCCCAACAGCGCCGAGTCGCCCACCCGGCCCGGCAGCCGGCCGGTGATGCCGCCGCTCGAGGTCGCGGCCGCCACCCGCCCGTGCCGGTCAATCGCCACCGCCCCGGCCGTGCCGCGGCCGGCCGACTTCGGGAACCGGCCGCTGCCCGGGTCCTTGAAGAACTCTTCGAGCTGCGCCCGCGCCCGGTCGGTCACCGTGTCGAACTCCTCGAACCCGGCTTGCCGGGCAAACCGCACCGCGCCCTCGCCCGAGAGCAGCAGGTGGTCGGTATCGCGCATCACCCTCTCCGCTACCAGGATGGGGTTCTTCACCCCGGTGATACAGCAAACCCCTCCAAACCGTCCGTCCTGGTTCATCACCGCGGCGTCCATTTCGGCCCGGCCGCCAACGGTCAGCTTCGAGCCGGTCCCGCAGTTGAACACCGGGTTGTCCTCCATCAGCCGGACCGCGTGCACCACCGCCTTGTCGGCCTCGGCGCTCTGGCGCAAGAGCTGGTAGCCGGCGCGGATCGCCTCGTCCAGCCCGGCGGCATGCGCGGCCGGGTCCTTGATGGTGCCCGCGCCGCCGTGGCAGATTATCCCGATGGGCGAGCTGAACATCGCCTAGTGCTGGCACTCCGGGCAGTAGTAACTGCTCCGGTTGCCGACCCTGGTGCGCACGACCGTGCCCCGGCACCCGCGCCGCCGGCAACGCTCGCCCGCCCGGCCGAAAACCTTGAGCCGGCGCTGGAACGAACCCTGCTGGGTCCCGGGCCGCAGGTAGCGTCCGTCGCCCAGCGTCGTCCCGCACCAGCGGATGCCGTCCGCGAGCACCCGGCGCAGCGCCGAGGCCAGCCGCCCGACTTCGAGAGCAGTCAGCCGGCCAGCGGCCCGGGTCGGCCGCACTCCGGCCCGGAACAGCGCCTCGTCGGAGTAGATGTTGCCCACCCCGCAGCAGACCCGCTGGTCCAGCAGGAGGCTCTTCACCGCGGCCTTGCGCCCGGCGAGCTTGTCCTGCAGGTAGCCGGCGGTGAACCCGCGCTCGATCGGCTCGCAGCCCATCCGCGCCATCCCGCCCAGCCGCGCCGGGTACGCGCCCGCGTCCGCGAGGTAGACCCTGCCCAACACTCTCGGTTCGACGAAGGAAAGCGCCTGGTCGTTGTCGAGAACGAGCCGGGCGCGCTCGAACCGCGGCTTCTCTGAAGCCGAAACGACCTCGAGGTGCCCGCTCAGCCGCAGGTGGAACACGAGGTCCTTGCCGCGGTCAAGCCGGACGATGAGGTACTTGCCCCGGCGGTCGAGCGACTCGATGAGCCGGCCCCGCACCCCGGACAGGAACCCGGCCGGCGCGGGCCAGCCGACGATGTCGTTACGGTCGAGGCTCGCGCCGCGGATACGCCGACCGGCGAGCAGCGGCTCGAGCTCGACGCGGATGGTTTCGACTTCAGGGAGTTCGGGCACGACGAACTATGCTATTCTGTCCGCGCGCCGAGTCAACGAGCCGCCCTTGCCCACGCCCTACTCGACCAGCACGACCCGCTCCGGCACGCCCCGGCCGTCGGCTGGCACCAGGAAGTAAACCCCGGCCGCGCGCAAGCCAATGCCGGTCACGTCGCGGCCCTGGCTGTCCAGCACCCGGCCGCCGGGCGGCGGCAGCAACGGCCCGCGCCGGACCGTCGGCCCGCTCCGCTTCCGGGCGGCCGCCTTTCCCGGCCCGACGACGCCGGCCACGTCCCGGATCACCGACAACGTGCTGTTCCCGTAGTCGGCGCAGTAGACCCGGCCGTCGGCCGTGTTCACGCACAGCGCCCAGGGCATCCGCCCGACCTCGACCTCGCCGCTGACCGAGTTCGTGAAGGCGTCGATGATCGATACCCGGCCGTCGAAACGGTCGGCGACATACACCCACCCGTTACCGTCACTGCACACCAGGATGTCGGTCGCGCCGCCGACGTAAACCTCGGCCAGCACCGAATCCCCCGCGCCGTCGATGACCGTCACGACGCCGCCGGCGGCGTGGCCGCAGTATACCTGGCCGGTCCTCGGGCTCCAACCCAGGACGGACGGCGTTTCGGCGACGCCGACCGTCGCGAGCACCCCGCCGGTCTCGCCATCGAGCACCGTCACGGTCGCGCTGCGGCTGTCGGCGCAATACACCTTGTTGTCGCGCCGGTTCCAGGCCAGCGCGCGCGGCTCGGTACCGACCGAAACGACGCGAACCACGCGCTGCTCGGCGCCGTCGATTACCGAGACGGTGCCGTCCAGGAAGTTGGCGCAGTACACCCGGTTATCGCGGGAATTGCAGGCGAGCGCGGTCGGTCCCCGGCCGACCGGCACCGTGCCGGTGCGGATGTTCATCGCGCCGTCAATCACCGTCACCCACCCGCCGTCGTAGTTTGCGCTGTAAACCTTGTCGTTTGCCGGGTTGTGGCAGAGCGCTATCGGCCGCGACTCCTCGGCGACGTCAACGATCGTCGAGTCGCCGACGCCGTCGATTATCGTCACGGTGTTCCCCGTCTCGTTGGCGCAGTACACCCGGTTCCGCGCGCAATTGTAGCAGAGCGCCTCGGGCCGGGCCCCGGCCGGCACCGTCGCCAGTGTCGCATGCGACGCGCCGTCAATCACCGTCACGACGCCCGCCGCGTGGTCGGCGGCGTAGACCTTGTTGGCCCGCGGGTTATAGACCAGAGCGCGCGGGTTGGCGCCCACCCCGACGGTGGCGATCACCGAGTCGCCGGCGCCGTCGATGATGGTGACCGAGTGGTCGCGGCGGTTGGTGCAGTACACCCGGTTGTCCTGGGCGCACCAGGCCAGCGCCACCGGGTCGCTGCCGACGCCCAGCACGGCGAGAATCGAGTCGCCCGCGCCGTCAATCACCGTCACCGTCCCGTCCACCCGCGCCGCGGCGTAAGCCTTGTTGTCCCGGGCATTGAAGGCCAGCGCGGTCGGCTCGACGCCGGCCGGCAGTCGCGCCGTCACGACGCCCGTCGCGCCGTCAATCACCGTCACGCTGCCGCCGTAATTGTCGGCGGTGTACACCCGGTTGCTCAACCGGTTGTGGAATATCTCTCCCGGGCTCGCGCCGGCCCGCGCGCGGGCGACGACGGTGTTGGTCACGCAGTCGATCACCGACACCGTGTCGTCGCCGCGGTTCGCGCAGTACACCCGGTTATCCAGCGGGTTCCAGCACAGCCCGGACGGGTACGACCCGACCGGCACGGTTGCGATGACCGTATCGGCCGCGCAGTCGATCACCGAAACGCTCCGGTCGAACGAATTGGCGACGTAGACCCGGTTGCCGATACTGTCGTAGCAGAGCGCCTCGGGCCGCGAGCCGACCCGGACCTGCCCCCGCACGTTGTCGTCGTGCCCGTCGATGACGGTGACGACGCCGGCGCTGATATTCGAGCAGTAGACTCGGTCGTTGCGGGGATTGTAGGCGAAGGCGGTCGGCCCGCCGGCGACCGAACGGTTCGCCAGCACCCGGTTGGTGGCGCCGTCGATTATCACCACCCGGTTGCCCGATGCCCGCGCGCCGTACACCTTGTTCCGGGCCGGGTTGCATCCCCAGGCCACTATGTCGCCGCCCAGTTCGATGCGGGCGGTCTTTGCGCCGTTCGCCGGGCCGAAGACGATCGCCGAACTCCCCTGCTCGCCCCCGACACAGACGGCATTGGCGGCCGGGTTGTAGACGACACACCGCGGCCCCTGCATCCCGCCGAGCGAATCGGGCAGGAACAGGGTCGTCTCGAGCAACTGGGCCGGCGTGACCGCGGCCAGCGCAGCGCCGAGCAACAGGCCGGTTGACTTCACGCTTGACCTCCCCGCGGTCCGCGTCCCGGGCGCCCGGACCCCTTCAGCCTAGAGCCTTTCGAGCAGTCCCCGGCTGGTTTGGACCGGGCGCAGCAGTTCGATCGCCCGCTGGACGTGCGGGTCGCGGCGCATCCGCGCCTGGTACTCGCCCCGCTGCCCGGCAATCTTGCCCGCCACCTCGCGCTCGATCTGCCCGGCGAAGAACTCGGCGCTCGAATCGAACTCGGCATCCTCGAACTCCAGCTCCTCGATGTCGCGCAGGTAGCGCCGGAACTGGTCGAGCACTCGCGGCCCGGCGGTGAATTCCACCGTCAATCCCGGGTGGGTGTTGTTGTACTCCACCGCGAAGTCGAAGAACGCGCTGCGGTTCACCAGCGCCTCGAGCTCGGTCATTTGCTCGTAGCCGAGATAGACGTCGGGCACGATCGCGCCGCCGCCGTACACCGTCCGGCCCAGCGGGCCCAGCGTCTTGTAGGTCGGCACCGCGTCGGTCGAGTCCTGCTCCACCAGCTCGCCGTTGCCGTCGCGCTTCCGGTTGATGCAGCGGCCGCTCGGCGTGTACCAGTAGGCGGTGGTGATCTTAACCGCGGTCACCGGACCGAGCTGGTGAATCGTCTGCACCGAACCCTTGCCGAATGTCGTATCACCGAGCACCAGGCCGCGTTCCCAGTCCTGGATCGCGCCAGCGACGATCTCGGCGGCCGACGCGCTCCCCCGGTCGACGAGGACCACCATCGGGAAATCGCCGTGCGGGTCTGCGGTCTCGGCGACGAACTCCTGGCGGCTGTCCGGAACCCGGCCCTCGGTGCGCACCAGCACCCGGCCCTCGGGCAGGAACAGGTCTGATACCTCGCGCCCCTCGCGCAGCAGTCCGCCGCCGTTCGAGCGCAGGTCGAAGACGATCTTCTTCGCGCCGCAGCCGAACAGCGAGTCCAGCGCCCCGCCGAGCTCCGAGCTCGCCACCCGCGAGAAATCGGCCAGTCGTACGAACCCGATGTCGTCCTCGAGCATCCCGGCGTAGGGCACTGCCTTGATGTTGATGATCGCGCGGGTCAGTTCGAAGGGAATCAGCTCGCTCACCCCGGGACGGTCGACGCCGATGTTCACCTTCGTCCCCGGCTCGCCGCGCAGCAGCTTGACGGCGTCGTTGGTCGTGAACCCGTCGGTCGGCTTGTCCTCGATCTCGGCGATCCGGTCGCCGCCGCGGATGCCGGCGCGCTCGGCCGGCGTGCCCTCGATCGGCGATATCACCGTCAGCCGCTCGTCGACCATCCCGATGTGGATACCGATGCCGCCGAACCGCGCCTCGGTCCGCACCTTCAGCTCGTCGAAATCGCTCGTGTCGAGGAAGTTGGTATACGGGTCGAGCGACTCGAGCATCCCCTCGATGCCGTGCTTGATGAGCTTGCCCGGGTCAACATCCTCGACATAGGTGCTCAGCACGAGCCCGACCACCCGCGAAAACAACTGCAGACCCTGGGCGAGGTTCTGGCTGCGCTGGGCCCAGAGCTTGCCCACCAGCCCGCCCAGCAGGAGGGCCGCGGCAACGGAAATGACTACGGCGGCGCGCCGCTTCATGATTTCAATAATCCCTTTCGCACGAGCAGTTCGCGAACCAGTTCATTGATTTCGAGCGCGAGCTCGTCGGGGGCACGGCGGCCGTCCACAACCCGCACCCGTTTCGGTGCGCGCCGGGCCAGCCGCAGGTAACCCTCGCGAACCCGCTCGTGAAATTGTAGCTCCTCGCTCTCCAGCCTGTCAAGCGAACCCGCGTCCTTGCGCTGCCGGCCAACCGCCACCGGCACGTCCACCAGCACCGTCAGGTCGGGCCTGAGCGCCCGGGTCGCCAGCTTGTTCAGCCGCCGCACCGGCTGGGCGCCGATCTTTCGCCCTCCGCCCTGGTAGGCCACCGACGACTCGGCGTACCGGTCCAGCACCACCACCTTGCCGGACTCGAGCGCCGGCAGCACCAGCTCCATCACGTGCTGGTTGCGCGACGCCAGGTAAAGAAACAACTCGGTCCAGCCGTCCATCGCGTGGTTCGCCGGGTCCAGCAGGATTGCCCGCACCTGCTCGCCGATCGGCGTTCCGCCCGGCTCGCGCGACAGCACCACCTCGAGCCCGAGCGACTCGACGTGCCGGGCCAGCCGTTCGGCCTGGGTTGACTTGCCGGAACCTTCGACGCCCTCGAAGGATACCAGGACGCCCCGCACGGACTACTTCGACTTCTTCGCCCGCGGGCGAGCCGGCTTCCTCGCGCCGGCCACCGCCTTCGCCTTCGCGGCCCGGCGCGCCAACCGGCGGATGTAACCCTCGACCTTGTCGCGGCAGACGTCGTCCGGGAACTGCACGGGCGGGGTCTTCATGAAGTAGCTCGACGGCTCGACGATGCTCCCCGACAGCCCGGCATCCAGCGCCAGCTTGGCGCAGCGCACGGCGTCAATCACCACGCCGGCCGAGTTCGGCGAATCCCAAACCTCCAGCTTCAGCTCCAGGTCCAGCGGGACGTCGCCGAAAGTCTGGCCCTCCAGCCGCAGGTGGCACCACTTCCGGTCCTTCAGCCAGGCGACGTAGTCCGACGGGCCGATGTAGATATTCTCCGCGCCGATGTCGTACGGCAACAGCGACGTCACCGCCCCGGTCTTGGAGATCTTCTTCGACTGCAGCCGCGACCGCTCGAGCATGTTCAGGAAATCGGTGTTGCCGCCGACGTTGAGCTGCGAAGTCCGAAGCAGCTTCACGCCCCGGTCGTTGAACAGCGACACCAGGGTCCGGTGGACAATCGTCGCGCCCACCTGCGACTTGATGTCGTCGCCGATGACCGGCACGCCCGCCGCCTTGAACCGCCGGTGCCAGTACTTCTGCGACGCGATGAAGACCGGGATGCAGTTCACCAGCGCGCAGCCCGCCTTCAACACCTGCTCGACATACCACTTCGTCGCCTCCTCGGACCCCACCGGCAGGTAGTTCACCACGACGTCGGTCTTCGTCTCTTTCAGGACGCGGACGATATCGGCGGTCGGCCCGGGCGCCTTCTCGATGATCTGCGACAGGTAATAGCCCAGCCCGTCATGGGTCATCCCGCGAATCACCTTCACGCCCGACTTCGGCACGTCGCAGAACTTGTAGGTGTTGTTCGGGTAGGTGTAGATCGCCTGGGACAGGTCCTTGCCCACCTTCCGCTTGTCGATGTCAATCGCGACGGTGAACTCGACGTCGCGGATGTGGTAGCCGCCCAGGTTGACGTGCATTATCCCGGGAACCTGCGCGCCCTCGTGGGCGTCCCGGTAGTACCGCACACCCTGCACCAAGCTGCTGGCGCAGTTACCGACTCCAATGATGCCGACTCTGACCTTGGACATCACGAACCTCCAATCTTCAAATTCCGTACGGGCCCATCAAGATAGGCATTTCCCCCAGCCCAGTCAAGCCGCGCCCCGGCCGGGGACCACTCACCACGAAGACACCAAGTTCACGAAGCCGGGCTGCCGAGAACGTGG
>JAFGQF010000238.1 GCA_016935775.1 Caldifarciminota bacterium | reverse complement strand
GTGACGAGTGACGAATGACGAACGGCGAACCAGGGCACCGATTCGGGGAAAGGCAGGAGGGAGATGGCGAATGACGAATGGCGAATGGTGAGTGCTGTTGCGGCAGAGGAAGGGCGAAGGACAATGACGATTGGCGAACGAGGAAGCGGGAACCGGGCAAGAATGCGGGGATTTGCCGTTGACTGAAGAAAAGAGAAGCGAACCGGACGAAGCGCATTACCGGTTTACCGGTCGCCGGCACTTGCACGACCGGCCGTAATCCGCCACAATCACCACATGTACGCAGGAGCAGGATCGGCGTGAAGGCTCGCGGCAGGCGCTGGACGCCCGGCGAGCTGAAGTTGCTCAAGCGGCATGTCCGGCTTTTGCTGGCCGACCGCTCGCTCTCCGCTTTCGAAGTGGCGGGCGAGTGCGCGTGCGAGCTCCGGCGGGCCCGCGGTCCCGGTGCGCCGGCCCGGACGCGCCATGCCGCCTACGGACGGATATGCGACGAACTGCGCGCGGCTGGCCGGGGCCGTACCGCGTGCCGGGACCGCTGGACTATGGCCGAGCGCGCCCTGCTGGAGCGCTACGCGCGGGACACGGTGTCGGGCAGATACCGTTCCACCAGGAAGGCCGCCGTCGACTGCTGGGAAGAAATCCGCAAGCTCGAACCCGGACGCGACCGGTTCGTGGACCGGTCCCGGGTCGGGGTGTACGGCCGGCTCAGCGCCCGCGTCTTCGAACTCGGCGGGTCGTCGGCCAGGGCGGCCTGGAGCCCGGCCGAAGAGCGCGTGCTCGTCTGCTTCGCCCGGCGGGTCGTTGCCGGCCGCTACGTCACGTGCCGCTCCGCGCTGCCCGAACTCTGCAGCGAACTTGCCCGGTACGGTCGCCGGGTCGGACCGGGCCGCCGCCGGCCCGGTCCGCCGCGGACCGCTCGGGCCGTGCTCCTGCGCCTGCAGCAAGCCGTGCGCGGCCTGGACCCGGGCCGGCCGACCCTGAGCGAGAGACGCTGGTCACAGGCCGAAACCGGCATCCTTGACCGGTTCGCGCGGCGGGTCGGGAACGGCCGCTACCCGGACATCGCCGCCGCGTCCCCGGACTGCACTCGCGCGCTCGACCGCTACCGGCAGCGGGCAAAGCGCCGTGTCGTCCGGACCGAGGCCGCGGTGCGGCGGGCGCTCGCCGCGCGGGCAAACGCCATCGGCCTCGTGCTCCGCGGGCGAGCCTGGACCCGGGAGGAAGACCAAGTAGTCGACCGCTACGCCCGGGCGGTCGCGAGCGGCCGGATTCCCAGCGCGGTGGCCGCGGCCGAACGGTGCGCGGCCGACATCAACCGGCGCAGGGAGCGGCACCCGGAACGGTACCCCGACCGGGTCCGGCGCACCGTTGACGCGGTCCATGGCCGGCTCTGGCCGCGGGTGGCTCAATGGCGTTACCCCTGGCGGCACACCAGGTGGACCGAGGCCGAGCGCCGGGTCGTCGAACGATACGCGCGCGCGGCGCTGGCCCACGAGCATCCCAGCCTGCTGGCCGCGGCCCGGGCCTGCCACGCGGAACTCGCCGAGGTCGTGCGCCCGGCTGGCGGCAAGGCGGTGCCTGTCCGGCCGGTCCACGCGGTCCGCGACATGCTTGTCAAGTGCACCCGCCGGCACGACTGGCGGCAACTGCCCTACCGGCGCTGGGACCCGGCCGAACACCGCGTCGGCCGCCGCTGGACGCGCCGGTACATCCTCCACCGCCAGGGCAAGCTCGTTGCCAACCTCGTCACCCTCGCCGGGATGCTCAAGGCCGACCTGGACCGCCACGGTTACTACCGCGGCCTCCAAGCCTGCAAGATGTACCTGATCACGGCTTGGAGCGGGTCCCGGCAGGTGATTCCCCGGCCCGGCAGGCCCGCCTGACAGCGGCTGGCCGGGACGGCCGGCAACTGACGGCTCGCGGCGGTCTCGACCCGCGACCGTTTCGTTCCCGACGGGCGCGCGGCGCCTTACGGCAACAGCCTCCCGCACCCCGGCTTCTTCCCCGGCCCTTGACCCGCGCGGGCCCGGCCCTAGAATCGCCTTGACCCACATGCGCAAAGGAGGCGTACCGTGAAACACAACGTCCGATTCCTGCCCCTGGCGCTCGGCGCCGCGCTGTTCCTGTTCCTCTTCGTCGGCGGCGACTCGGGCTGCAACTCGCTGACCCGCGACGACCGCATCGAAATGGCCGCATGGGTCACCGGCCAGCCCCAGGGCGGCTCCGGCGTCAACACCGTGAGCTGTACCTTCGAGGCGTCGTTCTCCCGCACCGACGGGGAGACGGACCCGATTGACCCGCCGGCCCGCATCTTCACCACCTGGTACAGCCCGCACGGCAACTACAACCACGAAACCCACGAACTCTCCAATCCAACCCGGGTCCACACTTTCACCGTCTCCAAGTCCGCGCCCCAGGGCGCGCACCTGGACAAGCCGTTCTGGCTCGTGATCAGCTGGTACGACACCGACGACCGGAACGAAATCACCAGCGACACCGCCTACTGCGAGTGAGCCGAAGGCTCACGGCCGCCGCCGGCCTTGACGCCACGCCGCGAGCACCTATAATATAGGTGATATGACCTATAGAATAGGTGAAGGCTCGGCCGCGCTCGGGCCGCTGCTCGGCTCGCCGGTCAAGGAGGCGGTCCTGCTGTTCCTGCTGACCCGCGGCGACGCCTACCCCAGCGAGATCGCGGCCGCGCTCGGCCGCGCGCTGGCGGTGGTCCAGAACCAGCTCG
>JAFGQF010000047.1 GCA_016935775.1 Caldifarciminota bacterium | reverse complement strand
TTCCGCCTGCGCCGCGCCGACAACACCGAGGTCTACTGGCTCGGTTCGGCCACGGCGATCAACGACCTGGACTGGGAATCATATCCCCACTTCCAGTTCCGGCACCGCTGGTGGCCGAGCGACCCGCTGGCGGGCAAACCGTCGTGGCCGCCCGCGATGAAGACCGCGATTCGCAATGGCGAGGTACTGGCCGGCATGACGGAAGAGATGGTGAGGCTCAGCTGGGGCGAGCCGAAGCAGGTCAGCCGGACCGGCTTCGCCAAGGGGCCGGACGAGCTCTGGGTGTACGGGGAACCCCGCCTGGCCGTCGTCTTCACCGACGGCATGGTCACCGGGTTCAAGGACTGAAGCGCCGGCCCGGCTCAGCGCCGGACGAGCAGCCGGGCGCGGGCGGCCGAGTCGCCGGTTCCTGCCCGGACGGTGTAGACGCCGTTTGCCAGTCCCGCGACCGTGATCCGGGCGTGACCGTCGGCGCCGAGTCGGCCCGGGCGCAGGACAACCCGGCCCGTAACATCACAGACAGCCATTTCCGCGTTGGCCGGGCCGTTGAGCCGCACCTGCTTTTCCGATACCACGCTAGGCGAGACGACCAGCAACGGACGCGCCGGCCGCGGGGCGGGCGGCGCGAGGACGCCGGTCAGTGGCCAGGGCGCGTAGTGAAACCCGAGGTCGGCCTGCCCGGCGTCGGGGACCGAGTCGGTGCGGGTGGTCCACTCGCGCAGCAGCGAGTCGAGGTCCAGGGGTGCGGCCATCCGCAGGCTGTCGCCGGCGTCGAGGCAGGGGCTGTCCTCGGCCTGGCCGGCCGCGACCTGGGACAGGCAGTAGTCGCCGAAAGGCGCGGCCGCGAAGAGCGGGTCGAGCGAGATGGCGTTCGGGCCCGGGGTGCAGTTGTGGTAGTCGTTCGGGTGGTTGTGCCAGGCGTCGTTCCAGTCGAAGACCATCGCGGCGCTGTCCGATGCAAGCGCGCCGCCGCCCGAGCCGAGGACGCTGTCGTGGACGGCGATGTTGTTCTTGACGACCGATGGGCCGAGGGGTGCCCAGACCGCGCTGCCGTAGCCGATGTGGGCGGCGCAGACGTTGGCGACGAAGGTGTTGTTGGCGATGACCGCCGCCGCGTCATCGCCGACCGAGACCGCGCCGCCGTAGGCGAAACCGCTGCCGTCGAGCATCCGGGCGGCGTTGCGGACGAAGAGGTTGCCGAAGACGAGCGCCGCGCCCGAGGCGAGGTGGATGGCCCCGCCCTGGCGGTAGCCGCTGCACGAGGAGTCGAAGACGGCGTTCTCGCTGAAGACATTGTCGATGAAGACGCCCGGGCCGGCGCAGTAGACCGCGCCGCCGTAGCGGAAGCCGGGCGTGTCCCTGACCTGGAGCGAGTCGCGCGCGAACAGGTTGCCGAAGAAGGTCGGCGCGCCCTCGGCGTGGACGCCGCCGCCCATCGTGTACTGGAGCCCGAGGTTGTCGCTGATGCGGTTACGGCGGAACACCGGCGCGCCCCGGCAGTCGATGCCCGCGGCGCCGCCGGAAACGAGGCCGTTGGCGATGGTGAAGCCCTCGACCACCGTTGCCGACGTGTAGGCGACGGCGTTCATCGCCAGCGCCCGGCCGTTCCTCTCGGCGTCGATGACGGTCGCCGCGGCGCCCTGTTCGCCGAGCAGGGTGATGCCGTCGATTGCCGGCCAGGTGACGCGCTCGCGATAGGTGTCGGCCGCGACCAGGACCGTGTCGCCGTCGCCGGCCGCGTTCAGCCCGGCCTGGATGGTGGGTTGCTGGGAAGGCACGCGGATTATGCCGGCCGAGCACAGGCCGGCCAGCAGGAATGTCAGCACCAAGGTTCTCATCGTGTCTGCCTCCAGTCGGTTGGCTGTCATCGGGCGGCAGGACCACGTCCCGCCCGGTCGGCCCATCATAGCCGGGGCGACCGGCGGGTCAAGACTTCCGGTCCTCGCGGGCTTGACATTACCCGGGGAAAATGGTAAGATTCCCCGTCGGATGGATAAGGACCTCTCTATCCGACCTAATCGCAAAGCAGGTCCGAAGACAGCTTGAGTCCGGTCCTGGCCTATGTCCGGTACGCCTGATAAGCCGACCCGACCGTAGTACCCAGCAACGATTCCAAGCTAACAACCATCAGGAGGTATTCTGATGAGTCAGCGCATATTCGTAGGGAATCTTCCCTTCAGCGCTACCGATTCGCAGCTCAACGAGCTGTTCGGCAAGCACGGCGAAGTCGTTTCCGCCGAGGTCGTGAAGGACCGGTTCAGTGACCGGTCGCGCGGTTTCGGGTTCGTGGAAATGGCGTCGGCCGAGGCTGCCACGGCCGCCATCTCCGCCCTGAACGGGCACCAGATGGACGGCCGCGCCCTGACCGTCAACGAGGCGCGCGCCCGGTCCGAGGGCGGCCCGCGCGGCGGCGGCGGCGGTAACCGCGGCGGCAGCCGTGGTCCCAGGCGGGACTTCGGCGACGCGAACCGCTGGTAGCGGCGAGCTTCAATCGCAACCGGGGCGGCGCCACGCGAGTGGTGCCGCCCCGCTCTCTGCAAGCGGCGTCCAGTTCGACAGCCGGACGATGAAGCCTGATTCTGACACAGAAGGAGCCGGGGGGCCGGCAGTTTCATTTCTCCCGGTCGTCTGATGCCCGGTACAAAACTGCCCGACCTCGTCATCGGCGACCTGCGGTTCAACCCGCCGATCGTTCAGGGCGGCATGGGCGTGCGCGTATCGGCTTCACGGCTGGTATCCGCGGTCGCGAACGAGGGCGCGCTCGGTACCGTCGCGTCGGTAGGCGTCGGCGAGGAACTGGCCGACCGGACCCCGGACTACCCGACCCGGTCGGAACTCGGGCTGCGGGAGGTGATGCGCGACACCCGCCAACTGACCCGCGCGCCGTTCGCCGTCAACGTGATGTGCGCGGTGACCAATTACGGCCAGCTCGTGCGGGTGGCGGTGGAGGAGGGCGCGGCGGCGATCGTTTCCGGCGCCGGGCTGCCGATGCGGCTGCCCGCCCTGGTCGCCGACCGGCACGTCAAGCTCATCCCGATAGTCTCTTCCGCGCGCACCGCCGAACTGGTCTGCCGGACGTGGACGCGCCGCTATGACCGGGTGCCGGATGCGCTCGTGGTCGAGGGGCCGCTGGCCGGTGGTCACCTGGGCTTCACGCTCGATCAGCTGGCCGCGCCCGAGGAGTACCGGCTCGAGCGGCTGGTCGAGGAAGTGTTGGGCGTCGCGCGGACGTACGGTCCGGGGAACGGCGCCGGCATCCCGGTGATAGCGGCCGGCGGCATCTTCACCGGGAACGACGTCGCCCGGTTCCTGAGGATTGGCGCGGCCGGTGTCCAGCTGGGGACCAGGTTCGTGGCGACCCACGAGTGCGATGCCGCCCTGCCCTACAAAGAGGCCTACGTCCGCTGCCGCCGGGAGGACATCATCACCATCATCAGCCCGGTGAAGATGCCCGCCCGGGTCATCAGCAACGACTTCGTGAAGCGCATCCTGCGGGGCGAGAAGGTCAACTTCGGCTGTCCGTACCACTGCCTGGTCACCTGCGAACCGGACAAGGCCGGCTACTGCATTGCCCAAGCGCTGCTGAAAGCCTACCGGGGGCAGATGGACGATGGCTACCCGATGTGCGGCGCGAACGCCTGGCGCGTGGACCGGGTAGTATCGGTCCGCGAACTGCTTGATGAACTGGTCGAGCAGGCCGAGGCCGAGCTCCGGCGTTCCTGAAACGACACACGGCTCCCGGGCTTGATGCTCCCGCCGGGCCGTGCTAGGCTGAAACAATGAAAACCTCATTGCCGGTGTTGCTGGCCTATGGTTCGAAGCACGGCGCGACCCGGGAAATCGCCGAGCGGATCGGCAAAGTCCTGCGCGACGCCGGGCTCGCGGTCGAGGTCAAGGCCGCGAAGGACGCCGGTGCGCTCACCGGGTACCGCGCGGTGGTGCTGGGCAGCGGTCTGTACGTCGGGGCCTGGGTCAAGGACGCGGCGAACTTCCTGAAGAAGCGGGCCGATGAGCTGGCCGGGCTCCCGGTCTGGCTGTTCTCGAGCGGGCCGACCGGCGCGGGCGACCCGGCGGAGCTGCTGGACGGCAAGGTGTTCCCGGCGAAACTGGCCGAGGCACGCGACCGGGCGCAGCCGCGCGACAGCGTCCTGTTCCACGGCGCCATTGACCCGGTGAAGCTGAATTTCTTGGAGAAGCACGCCATCCGGATGGTCGATGCGCCGGTGGGCGATTACCGGGACTGGGACACGATCGAGGCCTGGGCCCGGGGCATCGCCGAGGAGCTGAAGCGGGAGGCGTGATGGCGAAACGGACGTTGATTGCCTACCAATCGAAAAACGGGGCGGCGGCGAAGACGGCACGAATCGTTGCCGAGGTGCTGAGAACCGAGTTCGGCCACGAGGTCGAGGTGGTGGACCTCAAGGAGAACAAGAACCCGGACCTGTCGGGGTTCGACAATGTTGTCATCGGGTCGGGCATCCGCATCGGGATGTGGTACGGCCGGGCGCGCGGGATGATGAAGCGCGACTTCACGGGCAAGAAGCTGGCGGTCTACGTCTGCGCGATGCGGGCCGAGGGTAAGCCGGAGGATGTCGTCAAGGCCTGGAACGACTACCTGCAGAAGCGGATTGACCGCTGGATGAAGCGAGTGAGGCCGGTGGCGCAGGCGGCTTTCGGCGGCTGGTACAAGAGCGAGGATGACCCGAACGACAACAACCACGACCCGGACAAGGTGCGGGCCTGGGCCGCGGAACTGGGCCGCAGGCTGGCCGCGCCGGCGGACGGTAACCCGGTTGCCTGGTCGGCTTCTTGACCGCGTGGGTCGCCGGGTTACAATCCCGGTGATGGTCGACGAGAAGCTCGCGAAGCTGCTGGCCGGCGATGCCCGGCGGGCGATACTGGCGCGGCTCTGTGCCGACCCTTCGGACGCCGTCTGGCTGCGCCAACTGGCGCGCGACACCGGGTTCGGTATCGGGCCGGTGCAGCGGGCGGTCGCGGCGCTGAGCCGGGCACGGTTGATTCGACGCCGTGCGCGCGGCAACCGTGTCTATTACTCGTTCAACACCGCCGGTCCACTGTATGCCAGGCTGCGGCGAGCGCTGGGCGAGAAACCCTGAATCGGCCCGGTGGCGAATGGCTCGGGCTGGCGCCGGGTAAATACTCACGATGAGGACAACCTGGTGAGCGAACTCGTCTGCGTCCGGAGCTACGCTTTCCGGCCCGAGGCGGACCTCGGCAGGTCGGTGCTCAAGGCGGCGGGAATCGAGTCGGTCATCATTGCCGACGACGCCAGCGGGATGCGGCCGCTGGGCGGGCTGATGAACCGCGGGGTCCTGCTTTGCGTGCGCGAGGAGGACGCCGAGCGGGCCGACGATGTGCTGGCCGAGGGCGAAGAGCCGGCGCAGTAAACCCGCCGGGCCGGTGTCACAACCCGTGACCGCAGAGACTGGAGGTAGCATGAATCGCATGGTCGCTCCCATGCTGGCGGCCGGGCTGATGGCCGGGTGCGGGTGGCAGTTGCCCTATCCCCAACAGGCCGCCCAGCCCGCGCCGGCTCCCCAGGTCGTGGTCGTGCGCGAGGCCGCCGCGACCGAGGTCAGGCACGTCTATCACGAGGTGCCGGTCCCGGTCGAGGTTTCGCAGACGGTCAACGTGCAGTCCGAGTCCGAGCGCGACCGGGTCGTCGTGGTGCGCGATCGGCGCCACCCTCGATACCGGCCGCGACACCCGGTGTTCGTGCCGACGGTGCGGATTGTCTATCCACCGCGCCACCGGCCGCGAGGCCGGCACCACGGACCAGGGTGCTATCCTCCTCCGCCGCGCCACCGGCCCCGCGGGGGACCGCCGCCCAACAACCGGCAACGGGAACAGCCGCCGCCGAACATCCGGCCGCCGCGGCCCGACCCGCCCGGCCAGCGGGGTGTGCGAGTAAGGGATAACCCGGTCAACGAGGCCGCGCGCCCGGCAAGAACCGGTCGCGGGTAAGGACTGCAACAGGCCTGACTGCTGACCCGGCCCGGTATTCTGCCGGGCCGGGCAGCTTCTTTTCGGCCTCGCCTCCGGGCTTGCACAAACCGACAGGGAACCCCGTGGGGGTTTGGGTAATGGTACTGCTGCGCAAGCGATTGACTATGCGTTGATTAGGCCGACAGTGGTACCTTGGGGCGATAATGCTTCCAAGTTCCCTTCCGCCCGGGTGGCGGCCGTTGCCGGTCTCGGCCGGTCCTGGGCCGATGCACCGCCATCGGCGGGTATTGACACCAGCCCGGGGGCTGGGTAAAATCCGGGGCCGGCTGGATAAGGACCTCTTCAGCCGACCGATGTTCAGCGCAGGTCCAGAGCAAAGCTGGAGTCCGGTTCCAGGTCTATGTTTCCGGTCTGCCTGAACAGCCGACCTGACCGTAGTCCCGAGCAACGATTCCAGGCTACAACGGAGGTATCCTGATGAGGATCTTCGTAGGGAATCTTCCCTTCAGCGCCACCGAGGCGCAGCTCAACGAGCTGTTCGCCCAGCATGGCGAAGTGGTCTCGGCCGAGATCGTCAAGGACCGGTTCACCGATCGGTCGCGCGGTTTCGGGTTCGTCGAGATGGCCGACAACGCCGCGGCCCAGGCCGCCATCTCCGCCCTGAACGGGCACGAGATGGACGGCCGGCCGTTGACCGTCAACGAGGCGCGCGCCCGGTCCGAGGGCGGCCCGCGGGGCGGCGGCGGCGGACGCGACCGGGGTCCCCGGCGCGAGCGGCGCGACTTCGACAGCGGCAGCCGCTGGTAGTCTTTCCGCGATAATCGGGCGGCGCCTCCGGGCGCCGCCCGCCTTTTTCGGCCGCTTGACAGGGGCCGGGCGCAGGCTATCGTCGCGCCATGGCGTGTGACACTCCCGAACCGGCCGACCCGTTCCAGGCGGCTCGTCACTTGGCCGACTCGGGCCGGCCGGAGGCCGCCGAGGCTTTGCTGCTGGAGTTCATCGAAGCGATGCCGGAGGGCTGGCAGCCGCTGACCGACGCCCCGAAGCGCCGGCTGGTTTCGGCGTGGGACCTGGCCGACTACCTTGCCCTGGCCGTGCGCGGCGACCTCGAGGGCCGGGTGATGATATGGCAGGGTCCGTCGTACTCCCGGGCGTGGTGCGCGGTGGCGCGCATCCGGCGCGGGCGGGGCGAACTGACGGGCGCTCTCGAAGCGGTCGAGCGGAGCTTGGCACTGGAGCCGGACCACCCGACCGCGTTGCTGGAGCGGGCCGGGATACTGGACGAACTTGGCCGGCGCGATGAGGCGCTGGCCGACTGGCGCCGGGTCGAGGATTCGGACCGGGCAACGCCGGGCCAGTGCCAGCGTGCCCGGGAGATGACGCGCCGAACCGGGTCCGGGGACGGGCTTGTCTAATGACTGTCACCAAAGGAGGAACTTGTGAGAAGAATGATGTTGGTCGTGTTGTTCGTGACCCCGCTCGTGGCAGGGGCGAGCTGGCTGAACAATCCGGATAACAACCACGAACTGCGCGCGGGCGTCGAGCTAGGTTTCATCGGGGTGCTTGAACACACCATCCAGTTCGGGGTGAACGGCACGCAGTTCGACTACGTGAAGACCGGGCGGCAGAACATCCTGTTCCCGTTCCAGCGGCTGTCGGCCGAGCTGCACCTGAAGCCGCGCCACACCATAGTCTTCCTGTACCAGCCGCTCGACATCCGGACGGTGGCGACGCTGGACTCGGGCCCGCTGGTCGTTGACAGCGACACGTTTGCCCGGTACACGCCGATGAACCTGCGCTACGGGTTTGATTTCTACCGGCTGAGCTGGCAGTACGACCTGCTGAGTGACCCGGAGCGCGAGCTGGCGGTTGGGGTTTCGATGCAGATCCGCGACGCTTCGATATCGTTCGAGTCGCAGGACGGCGAGCGGCTACGGGTCTACCAGGATGTCGGCCCGGTGCCGGTCCTGCGGGTGCGCGCGCGGTTCCCGGTGGGCGAGGGTTCGTGGGTCGGGGCCGAGGTGGACGGCTTCTACGCCCAGGGCAAGTTCATCACCGGCAGCACCAATGTCGAGAGCAGCTTCAAGGGCGCAATCCTCGACGCCTCGGTGCGCTACGGTTTCGAGTTCAGCAACTGGCTGGACGGTTTCCTGAACGCCCGCTACATTGGCGGCGGTGCCAGCGGCCAGCAGGTGGACCCGGAGAACGCGCTCGCCGACGGCTACACCGACAACTGGATCGGCGCGGTGTCGGTCGGGCTTGGCTTCTACCTGAAGTAGCCGGGTCGGTCGGATTCGCTGCGGGCGCGGCTGGACAGGCCGCGCCCGTACGCTATCCTCAATGCAATGCGGAAGTTCGGGCTTGTCGTACTGCTGGCGCTGTGCGCCGGCTGCAGCCGGGATGTGATCCGGGACAGCGCCGAACTCGACCGGGCGCTGATCCCGGCCATCGAGCTGGCCGCTGCCCGCGACCCGCTGCTGGCCCGCACGGCGATGGACGAGCTGGTGGTCGAGTGGCAACGATTCCTTGAACGGCACCGGGACGACCGGCCGGACGAGCCGGTGTGGCGCGACTGGCTGGACGCGGTCGACACCCTGGTGATGGACGCCGACGAACTGGCGGACAGCACCGGCACGCTCGGGACGGTGGCCGAGTATCTCATCGACATGCGGATGATGCTGGTTGAGCTGCGCGACAGCGTCGGGCTCGACTACTGGACCGATGGCCTGCACGAGCTGGACGAGCCGCTCGACGACCTGCACCGGCTGGCGCTGGCGCGGGACTCGGCTTCGCTCGGCGCGGCCGACACCGACCGGCTGCGGGAGCTACAGCACGAAGCGCAGGCAATCAGGGAGGAGATCGAGCAACAGGAATTCGACCCCAGCCGCTACGGGTTCGACGCCGAACAGGAACGACGGCGCGACCACTCGATGGAAAGGCTGGGCCGGACACTCGAAGGGCTCGAGGCCGCGCTCGACGCGGGCGAGCGGCGCGCCATCCTGACCGCAGCCCGGACGGTGCGGCCCGATTTCCTCGAGCTCTACCGGCTGTTCGGCGACTGGCGGGAGTTGCCGTGAGTCGTTTCGCGGGGGCGGCAATCCTGCTGGCGGCGCTGGCCGCGCCGGGCGCGGCCCAGCGCACCGTCGGCCTGATGCTTCACGACTCGACACGGTCGTACCAGGGCTACACCCTGTTCGCACCGATGTCCTGGCGCGAGGTGTACCTCATCGACAACAACGGCGAGCTGGTGCACAAGTGGGACGCGCCGCCGCGGCCGTTCCTGGTTGTCTACCTGCTCGAGGACGGCAGCCTGCTGAGGACCGCGCCGGCCGGCGAGCGGGACAAGGTCGAGATACTGGACTGGAACGGCAACGTCACCTGGTCGTTCGACTACACCAGCGACTCGGCCTATTCGCACCACGACGTCGAGATGTTGCCGGGCGGCAACGTCGTGATGGTCGCGGCCGAGGGCAGGACCCGGGCCGAGGCGATCGAAGCGGGCCGCAACCCGGCGCTCTGCCCTTACGGGTTGCTGCCCGAGCACCTGATTGAAGTGGACACCGCGACCAACCAAATAGTCTGGGAGTGGCATGCTTGGGACCACCTGGTCCAGGATTTCGACTCGACCAAGCAGAACTGGGGCGTGGTGCGCGACCACCCGGAACTGCTCGATATCAACTACCGCACCCGCAACGACCCGGACATCATGCACTGCAACGCGGTGGATTACAATGCCGCGCTCGACCAGCTCGCCATCAGCTCGCGCGGCTACTCGGAGATCTGGGTGATCGACCATTCCACCACCACCGAGCAGGCGCGCGGCCACTCGGGCGGGCGCTACGGCCGCGGCGGTGACCTGCTCTACCGCTGGGGCAACCCGGTGACCTACCGGCGGGGGGACACCACCCACCACCGGCTCTGGTTCCAGCACGACATCCAGTGGATACCGGACAGCCTGGCGGGCGCGGGGCACTTCCTCGCTTTCAGCAACGGCAGTCCGCGCAACGGCGCCAGGACCTGGTCGTCTGTCGAGGAATGGGAGTCGCCCGCCGACTCGGCCGGGTTCTACCCGCTCGGGCCGGATTCGACCTGGGGGCCGTGGGAGCCGGCGTGGTGGTTCCGCGACACGAACGAGTTCTACAGCCCTTACATCTCGGGTTGCCAGCGGCTGCCCAACGGCAATACCCTGGTCTGCGAGGGCGAGTACGGCACGCTGTTCGAAGTCACGCCCGATTCCGAGGTAGTATGGAAGTACATAGTACCGGTGTGCAGCACCGGGCCGATGCACCAGGGCGACACCGCCCGGTACCGGACGAACTCGGCTTTTCGCTGCTATCGTTACGGACCCGATTTCCCGGGATTCGAGGGCCGCAACCTGACGCCGATGGGTCCGATTGAACTGCCGCCGGCCGGTGTCGCCGAGCCTGTGCCGGCCCGTCCCGGCGAGACAATCCTTGTCGTTCGCCCGGTAACGGCAAGTGACCGGGCGCAGGTTCATTTCTCGCTGCCAGCCCCTAGTCGCGTTGACCTCGCGGTCTTCGACTGCCTGGGCGCGCGGCGGGCGACGCTCGCGCAGGGCGAACTCGCGGCCGGCGAGCACGTCGTGAACTGGCGACCGGACGGACTTCCGGCCGGCACCTACTTCTGCCGGCTCGAGGCCGGGGGCGCGAGCGCGAGCCGGCGACTGGCGCTGGCCCGCTAGCCCGGACCAATTGACCCTCCGCACAACACCAAATGGCATCTTCCAGATGGTCCGCGCGCTGACCCTTTCGCTGTTGCTTGTCGCGGCCCTGCCGGCATCGTGGCTGCCGATCGGCCCGGACGGCGGGCACGTCCAGGCCCTGGGCCGGTCGGACGCAGACCCGGATCGGCTCTGGGCGGTTTCGTACAACTATCCCTCGCCGCCGGTGTGCTTCCGGAGCACCGACCGCGGCGAGTCGTGGAGCCCGGCCGGCGAGTTCGAGCTGCCTGACGTCGCCGGACTGCGCGTCGACCCGCACCAGGCCGGCTTGCTTTACGCCTGCTCGCGCGGAGTCGAGCTCTGGCGCTCGACCGACGCGGGCGAAACCTGGAACATCGTCATCACCCCCGGCCGGGTGCGCGCGCTGGCGCCCGACCCGTTCACGCCGGGCCGGGTGTACGGGGCCGGGTTCACGGCCCAGGGCGCGGTCTGGCCGCAGGCGTTCGTCTCGACCGATTTCGGACTGACGTGGTCCGCGACCGCGCTCGACACGAGCTACGGCATTATGCTGTGCTGCGAGGCCGACCCGTCGGTGCCGGGCGTGGCGTGGTGTGGCGGGGACAGCGGCCGGGTGTTCCGGACGACCGACGGGGGCGCGAGTTGGTGCCCGCGCTCGGCCGGCGTGGCGCGAGTGCCGGTGCTGAGCGTCGCGGTCTGTCCCGGTGACCCGGACATCGTGCTCTGCGGAACGGCGCTGGAGCTGTACCGGACGACCGACGGGGGCGCGGGCTGGCGGGCCGGGGCCGGGCCCGAGGAGGCGTTCGGACTGGGATTTCTCCCGGGGGAACCCCGGATGGCGCTGGCTGCAGCACGCGACCCGGAGCCGCGGGCCTGGCTGTCGAGCGACTACGGCGCGAACTGGTCCGCGCAAACCCCGGACACCTGCCTGTTTCGGGCGCGGGTGCTGGTGGTGGACACGGCCGGCGTCGCGTTCGTCGACGGCCTGGCCGGGGTCGCACGGACGACCGACTACGGCGCGACTTGGCGCTATTCCAACCGCGGCATCCGCTTTGCCCATGCCTACACCATCACGGTCAACCCGCGCGACGGCGATGAGATGTTCACCGGGGTCCACGGCTGCCGGGTGTTCCGGACGACCGACGCGGGCGCGAGCTGGAACCGGTGCAACGGGTTCTGGTGCATCGAGAACGGGATGTGCTGTGCGTTGGCGGTCGCGCCCGGGCCGGACAGCACGTTGCTCTACGCGTTTGAAGGTTACGGCTGAGACCTTGCCGAGCTCGGTCGGAGCTCAGACGGCGGGCAGAGCTGGACGACGATCGACTACTGGTACCAAGACGGCGGGGCGCTGCTCGCCCACCCGGACAGCCTTAACATCCTCATCACCGGGGGCCAGGCGCCGGCGACCGAGGACCGCGCCTTCTACGTCTCGGTATCGCGCTGCCGGGGCGACACTTGGACTCGGCACAAGCTGTCGGGCAGCCTTCCCGGGTACTGCCACGCGCTGGCAATCGCGCCGGGCGCACCGCAGATCTGCTATACGGCGGGCGAGGTTGACGGCCGGGGCGCGGTCTTCTTAAGCGCGGACCTGTGCCTGACCTGGACCAAGACCCCGGCCGGGCCGACCGATACGGTTCGGAGCTTGGCCGTTGACCCCCGCGACGCGCGCGTCGTCTACGCAGCGGCCGGCGAGCTGTTCCGCAGCCCGGATGCGGGCAGCACCTGGGCGCGGCTCGACGCCGGGACCGGGTTCGGCTGCGTCCGCGTGCACCCGGAGTTCCCGGACACGGTCGTCGCGGCCGGGGACTCGGGCGTGGTGATATCGTACGACGGCGGGCAGAACTGGGCCTCGCTCGATGACGGGCTCGAGGAACAGCGGGTGGCCTGGCTCGAATTCTGCCTGGACGGGTCCTGGCTAGTGGCCGCCACGCGCGGCCGGTCGTGCTTTGCCTGGTCGTTCACGACCGGGCTGGGCGGCAGGCCGGGAAGCGCGCGGTGCAAGCCTGGGCTTGAGGCGTGGCCTAATCCCTGCCCGGGGGTGTTGACCGTGCGGCGGCCGGCTGCTGGCCCTACGCTGGTACGGGTGTTCGACGTGCTTGGCCGGCGCGTGCGGCACGAGCGTTTCCCCGGCGCGGGGAGCGAGCTGCGGCTCAACCTCGGCGGCCTGCCGGCCGGGGTGTACCGGGTCGAACTGGAAAGCGGGGGCATCCGGAGGGCGGCCCGGGCCGTGCGGCCGTGAGCCGGGCTTGACGGGGCGGGTTTTGTCGGATTAGATACTTCCCGTGAGTGGCCCGACCCGCAAGCGCAAGGATGGCTACCTCGTACCGCTGCGCGAGGTCCAAGGCGCCATCAAGTTCATCCGCGGCCAGCACGTGGTGCTGGACGAGGACCTGGCGAAGCTGTACGGGGTCGAGACCCGGGTGCTGGTCCAGGCGGTGAAGCGCAACGCCGACCGGTTCCCGGACGACTTCATGTTCCAGCTCGATGCGGACGAGTTCCGGTCGCTGAGAGCGCAGGCGGATTCGGCCGGGCGCGGCGGCCGGCGCCACCCGCCCCACGCGTTCACCGAGCACGGCGCGTTGATGGTGGCGGGCGTGCTCAACTCGCCGCAGGCGGTCGAGGCGAGCGTGTTCGTGGTCCGGGCGTTCGTCCGGATGCGGCGGCTGCTCGCCACCCGGCGCGAGCTGGCCCAGAAGCTGGGCGAGCTCGAGCAGCGCATCGTCCGGCACGACGCCAGCATCGCGGCGCTGTTCGACGCGGTGCGCAAGCTGATGCAGTTGCCCGACAAGCCGGGCCTGCCCGGTTGATGCCGACGAAGGAAAACCCCGCACCCGCGCGGCCGACGCCGCGCGAGCTTGGTCTGACCGTCGGCCGGCTGCCGACCGGGCCCTTGAACGCAATCACCGACATCCGCGGGGTGCGGGTCGGCCACGTCACCCGTATCGAGGAAGACGTTGAGGTGCCCGGCACAGTCGAGCGCGGCACGGTGCGAACCGGGGTGACCGCAGTCCTGCCGGCGGCCGGAGATGTCTACAATAACCGGCCGGCTGCGGGCGGGTTCGTGCTCAACGGCGTCGGCGACATGACCGGGCTGAACCAGGTACTGGAATGGGGATGGCTCGAAACGCCGGTGATGCTGACCAACACGATGTCGGTCGGCACCGTCCACGCCGGCACGGTGGATTATCTGGCGAAGCGCTACCCGGGACTCGGCCGGTCGAGCGACGTGGTGCTGCCGGTGGTGGGTGAGACCGACGACTCGTTCTTGAACGACGTCCGGGTGCCCGCGTTGAAGAGGGCGGATGCAGGTCGGGCAATCCGGGCGGCGCGCTCGGGACCGGTGGCGCAGGGCTCGGTCGGTGCTGGGACCGGGATGATGACCCTGGACTTCGCAGGGGGCATCGGCACCTCGTCGCGGCGGGTGACCTTGGGCCGGGACGAGTATCGGCTGGGCGTGTTGGTGCTGTCCAACTTCGGGAAGATGCGCAACCTGACGGTCGATGGCGCGGTCGTGGGCCGGGACTTGGACCGGCGGTTTCCCCGCGAGGGACGACGCGAGGCGAGCTACGGTTCGATTATCGTCGTACTGGCAACCGACGCACCGCTGCTGCCGGCCCAACTCAGCCGGGTGGCGAAGAGGGCCGCGCTCGGCCTCGGCCGCGCCGGGTCGCATGCGGCCTCGACCAGCGGCGAGATCATCGTCGGCTTCTCGACCCGCAACCGTTCACCCCGGCACCAGGTCGGCAAGCGGAAGTACCTGCTCCAGCACTTCATCGCCGACGACTTCATCAACGAACTCTACGAGGCGGCAATCGAGGCGACCGAGGAATCGGTGCTCAATGCCATCGCCTGCTCGGTCGGGATGGACGGCCGGGATGGGCATGGGGCGCCGGCCCTGCCGGTGGAACAGTTGTTCGAGTTACTACGGCGCGGCCGACCGCTGCCGCGCTAGATTTCCTCGCGGTTGAGCCGGCTGGCGGCCGACTCCATTATCTCCAGGACCAGTTCGTCGAACCGGATGCCCTTGAGCCGGCAGATTATCGGCAGGTCGGAGTGGGTGGGGTTCAAGCCCGCGAGCGGGTTGACCTCGATGAAGTTCGGCACGCCGGCGCAGTCGCAGCGCAGGTCCACGCGGCCGGCGTCGCGGCAGCCGAGCACCCGCCAGGCGGCGAGCGCGGTCTCGGCCGCCTGCCGGGCTGGCTCGTCGTCGGCCAGTTCATAGCGCACCCGGCGTTCGTAGTCGGCCTTGGTCACGTAGCCGTAGATGCCGGGGCCGGCGGCGGTGAAGAGCACTTCCATCACCCCGATTGAGCGAGCCCGCGGCCCGGTGCCGATGATGCCGACCGTGAACTCGCGGCCGGGCAGATAGGTCTCGACCAGCACCGGCTGGTCGAACTCCTCGAGCAGGCGGCGGCAGACCCGGTCGAGTTCGGCCGGCCCGGTGACGCGGGAATCAGGCGAGATGCCCTTGCCGGTGCCCTCGGCCACCGGCTTGGCGAAGAGCGGGAAGGGCAGGTTGACCCGGGCGATGTCCTCTGGCCGGCGGACCTGGAAGAAGTCCGGGGTCGGGAGCCCCGAGTCGCGGACGACCCGTTTGGTCAGCGCCTTGTGCAGGCAGAGCGACAGGACCATCGGGCCGGAGAAGGTGTAAGGGATGCGGTAGAGGTCGAGCAGGGCCGGGACCTGGGCCTCGCGGCCGAATCCGTGCAGTCCCTCGGCGATGTTGAAGACCAGGTCCCAGCGCTCGCCCCTGGCGAGCCGTTCGACGAGGCTGCGGCAGTGGCCGATGCGCGTCACCTCGTGGCCGAGCGATTCGAGCGCGCCGGCGATGCCGTCGACCGTGTCGGGCCGGTCGAACTCGGCGGTCTCCTCGAGCCCGTAGCCCTCGGCGAGGTACTCGTCGCGGAGGTCGAAGGTGAAGCCGACGTTCATCGCGTGTCCGTTCCCGCCGAGTGTCGCCGGCTCAGGCCGTCCGGCCGCCGCTGTCCGGGTAGCGGAACGTCCTGCCTTCCCAGTTGGTCAGCAGCAGGTCGTCACCGTCGCGGCCGGCGACGTAGTCGGGCAACAGCGGTATCTTGCCGCCGCCGCCGGGCGCGTCCACCACGAAGTTGGGCACGGCGTAGCCGCTGGTGTGGCCGCGCAGGCCGCGGATGAGCTCGATGCCGCGGCTGACCGGGGTGCGGAAGTGCGCCGAGCCCGATATCGGGTCGCACTGGTACAGGTAGTAGGGCCGGACCCGCGCGCGGAGCAGGCCGTGGAACAGCCGGCGCAACACCGGCAGCGAGTCGTTGACGCCCCTGAGCAGCACGGTCTGGCTGCCGAGCGGTAGCCCTGAGTCGGCCAGCCGCGCGCAGGCGGCGATGGTCTCGGGGGTGAGTTCGTCCGGGTGGGTGAAGTGGAGCGACATCCAGAGCGGGTGGTGGCGGCCGAGCATCCTGGCCAGCGCCGACGTGACGCGCTGGGGCAGGACCGCCGGTACCTTGGTGCCGATGCGGACGATCTCGACGTGCGGGATGGCGCGCAGCCGGCCGAGCAACCACTCGAGCCGCTCGCCCGGCAGGGTCAGCGGGTCGCCGCCCGAGAGCAG
>JAFGQF010000237.1 GCA_016935775.1 Caldifarciminota bacterium | reverse complement strand
CGACGCCCGGCTCGAACCCGGCGTCCACCGCTGGACCTGGGACGCCACCGACGACTCGGGCAACCGGCTCAGCCCGGGCATCTACCTCGCCCGGCTCGCGGTTGACGACCGGGCGACCCTCAGCAAGCTTGTCCTGACCCGTTAGTCCGCACCTCACTCGGTAAAACCGGGACGCTTCCTCCCATTTCCGGTTCTCAGGCAAATGGGGAAGTGTCCCGGTGTTTTCCCTGGAGGCTCATCAGCTTGGGACACAATCCCGACCGCCGCCGAACAGGACGGGGACACGATCCGGGTTTGGCGCCGGAGCGCCGATGGCAGGAACTTTGTCATATCATCTGGCCATTCGGAGAATCGGAAGCCGGTCATGTCCCCACCCGCCGCGTCGGGTTGTGTCCCGCGCCGAAGGGACATGGCCCATTGTCGGTTCTCCGAAATGGGATCGTGTCCCGAGGCCGGCAGCCCTGCTGCCGCTCAATCCCCGTCTCCCGGCTCATCCCTCATCCCTCGGCCTTATCGGCGCGTATCTTCGTTCCGCCAACCGACTGCTCTGCCGTCACTTGGGTCTTCCTGCCAGCCTTGACACCCTTCAGCGGGGGCCTGCCCGGGGCATGCCCCGTGACGGTCCAGGATACTGCCCCGGAGACGGTGCCCAGAATAGCGATGAAAACTGAAGGCGGAAGAATGAACCCGCCCTCGACCGGCGTTCCGGCATCCGCCGCCGCTCGGCCGGCTCTCGGCCCGAAGGCAACGGCACCCATCCATCTCTTCCGCGCAGTTCGCCGCCCGGCAGCCGCCGCTCCTCTATCCTGCTCACCAAGAGCAGTGGTCCCTCCAATCCCGTCCCCGGTCCGCTTGACATCCGTTCGCGCGCTCCTACAATCCTGTCCCGTGAAGAACATCCGGATGACCGTCGGCGGAGTTGAAATCATCGGCCAATTGAACGACTCGGAACTGGCCGAGCAGGTCTGGAAGCTCGCGCCCTGGGAAACCTGGGGCGAAACCTGGGGCGAGGAAATCTACTTCCCGGTGCGGCTCAATGCCGAGAACACCGACCCGCAGCAGACCGTCGCGGTCGGCGACATCGCCTACTGGCCCGAGGGCCCGGACCTGTGCCTGTTCTTCGGCCCGACGCCCAAGAGCGCCGGACCCGAGCCGGTGGTCGCCAGCCCGGCGACCGTCATCGGCCGGTTCGAGGCGCGCCACGCCGATTTCCGGATGTTCCAGCGCGAACGCCGCGGCATCCTCGTCCGCGTCGAGCGGGTGAAGGACGAACCGGCGCAACCCGGCCCGGAGCCGGCCGACGAGCCGGCGCCCGAACCGGACGAAACGGGGCAGTAGCTCAGTTGGGAGAGCGCCAGAATCGCACTCTGGAGGTCGCCAGTTCAACTCTGGTCTGCTCCACTAGCAGCCTGACCGCAGTACCGGCGCGGCTTGCCGGGAGGAGGTGACCGTGATCATTCCCCGCCAGGTCTTTCTCACCAAGGGCGTCGGCCGCCATCGCGAGAAGCTCGCCAGCTTCGAGGCCGCGTTGCGCGACGCCGGCATCGCCTCGGTGAACCTCGTCCGGGTGTCGTCCATCTTCCCGCCCCACTGCCGCATCATCCCGCGCAAGCGCGGGCTGGCGATGCTCTCGCCCGGCCAGATCGCCTTCGTCGTCATCTCCGACAACGCCAGCAACGAGCCCCACCGGCTCATCTCGGCATCGGTCGGCGTCGCCATCCCCAAGGACCCGGAGAAGTTCGGCTACCTCTCCGAGTACCACTCGTTCGGCGAGCGCGAGCGCAAGGCCGGCGACTACGCCGAGGACCTCGCCGCCCAGATGCTCGCCACGACGGTCGGCGTCCGGTTCGACCCGGACACCAGCTACGACGAGCGCAAGGAAATCTGGAAAATCTCGGGCGAAATCTACCGCACCCAGAACGCCACCCAGAGCGCCATCGGCGACAAGAACGGCCGCTGGACCAGCGTCGTCGCGGCCGCCGTGCTGCTGACCGAAGAAGTCTAGCCGCTACCAGTAGCGGGAAATCCCGAGCTTCGGGTAGTAGTGCCGCAGGATGCGGCGCCAGTCACTGCCGCGCCGCGCCATCGCCACCGCCCCGTCCTGGCACATCCCCGCCCCGTGACCCCAGCCCCGGCCCGTGAACTCAACCCGGTCGCGGCCGAGCTTCAGCTCGAAGAGCGTTGACTTGAGCCCCAGCCCGAACCGCAGTTCGGTGCCCGCCACCCGGAAGCCGCCCCGGTCCGAATCGCAGTGCAGCCAGCGGGTCCGGCCCGAGCCGTCCTTCTCCTGGCGAACGCTTCGCACCGACGGCCGGCCCGCAAGTTTCGCCAGCCCGCCCAGTTTCTCCTCGAACTCGCGGCGGGTGAAAGTCGCAGTCCAGTTGTAGTGCTTGCTTTCGGCGCAGTGCGCCTTGCCCGCGCCGCCGGGCGCGTCGCGCACGCTCACGAGGTAGCCGCTCGAGCCCGGCGCGGTCCGGCCGCCGCAGCAGGCATGGTAAAGCGCCTCGGCCGGCGCGCCCGCGTGAACCAGCACCTGGCCCCGCGTCGCGTCCACCGCCCGGCTGGCCAGCGGGTGTTCGACCCCGGCGCCCTTGTACTCCTGGTCGCGCTTGTAGGTATCGAACAACTGGTGGCCCAGCCCCTTGCGCGCGGAGAGCCGGGTCAGCGTAAAACTGCGCGCCGCCACCGCCTGCGCCTTCACCGCCTCGATGGTCTCCTCGCGCAGCGGCCCGATTTCGCTCGGCACCACCCCGCGCAGGTAATCCTCGATCCCCAGCTCGTTGGCCACCACCAGCGCGCCCCCGCCGTTCACGAACGCCAGCATCGCGCCGCGGTAGCTGCGTTCGCCGACGCGGATGAGCGCGTTTCGGCTGCCGGACAGCCGCACCGTGTCGGCGGTCCGCCGCCACTCCTGGCCGCCGACCTCGACCGCCACCGCCTTCCCGGCCCGGCGTAGCGTCACCGGCCGGCTTTCGGCCCGGCGCCCGTCGCGCCCGGCGCGGACCGCCAGCCCGGCATCGCAGGACACCCGCGCCTCGCTGGTGATGTCGCTCAGCCGCACCCGCACCTGCGGCTCGCTGCCGCCCCCGCGCTTGCCCGAGGTATAGCAGCAGCACGCCACCCCGAGCAGCACAAAAATAGGGACACTTCCCATTTTTTTCATCGTCGTTCCCGCGTTCGCGGCCGTCCCCTGCCGCGTGCTTGCAGCCTGCGCCCCAGTCTCGATTCCAGCGCGGCGACGAAGCCCGGCTCACCCAGCGGCCGGCCGGTCGCGGTCGCGCTCCGGATGACGTCGTGCCCCTCGTCGCTGGTCTCACGCAACAGGCGGCGGTAGTCCCGGCCCAGCTCGCCGAGCAGTCCGTTCGGGTCGGACACGAGCGGGTCGGGTTCGCCCAGCACGTGATGAGGCGCGCTCGACCAACGGTAGTCCCAGGCGCGGTCCACCAGCCCGGCCCGCACCGGGTTGCTTTCGATGTAGCGCAGCGCCGCCAGCAGGTACGAGTCGCTCTGCACCGGGCAGGAGAAGAAGCGGTTCTGCCACAGCCGACCGGACCGGCCGTGTCGCCGGTTGGCGCGCTGGGTATGAACCAGGTTGACGCCGGCAAAGCAGCGCGCCAGCGAATCCTCCTGCTCGGGAACCGCCAGCAGATGCACGTGGTTGTTCATCAGGCAGTAACCAAGGATGCTGACACCGCAACGCTGGCGATACTCCAGCAGGGTCCAGAGGTAGTGACGACGGTCGTCGTCGTCGAAGAAAACCCGCTCGCGGTTGTTGCCGCGCTGAGTGACGTGATGCGGCAGACCGACCGCCACGACGCGCGCGATTCTCGGCACGAGGCAGACTAGCGACGCGCCGGACAGAGTCAAGAATAAAATGGGAAGTGTCCCTATTTTCGAGCTTGCGTCGCGCCCGGGGAACGGCTACAATGGACCATGCAGCACCGCGACCTGAGGGTGGGCGACGCAGTCTGCGAGGCGGTTGCGGCCGTCATCCTGAACGAGCTGGCCGACCCGAAAATCGGCTTCGTCACGGTCACCCGCTGCCGGATGACCCGCGACCTGCGCATCGCCACCGTCT
>JAFGQF010000236.1 GCA_016935775.1 Caldifarciminota bacterium | reverse complement strand
GCCCGGGCCACGCGCCGAGTCCCTGGCACCACCCGGCGGCCGAGTCGGGCGGGCTGGGCGGGAGCATCAGCATCGGCGCGACCGACAACAACGACAATATCGCCAGTTTCAGCTCGTGGGGCCCGGTGACGTGGGACACGATCGACCCGTACTTCGACTACGCCTACCCGCCCGGCCTGCTGAAGCCGGACTTCTCGACGCCGGGCGTGAACATCACCTCGACGCGGCGGGGCGGCGGCTACACCCAGATGTCGGGCACCTCGATGGCGACGCCGTGCGCAGCCGGCGTGTGCGCGCTGATGCTCGAGAAGAACCCCAACCTGCTGCCCGAGCAGGTGGACGAGATAATGCAGAACTCGGTGGTGCCGCTGGGTACCCAGCCCAAGAACAACACTTTCGGCACCGGCCGGATCGACGCAATGCTCTGCATCGAGAGCACGCCGTTCCCGGGCCCGCGCCACGACGTCGCCATCGGCGCGGTGCTGGCGCCCACCGACACCATCTACCCGCTCGAGCCGCTCGCGCCGACCGTGGTGGTCGTCAACCGCGGCGACTTTGTCGAGACCAACGTGGTGGTGCATTGCCGGGTGGATTCGGCCGGCACCCAGGTTTACCTGGAGCAGTTCACCATCGCCAGCCTGGACAGCGCGGGCGCGGACACGCTCGAGTTCACGACGTGGACCGCGGGCGGCGGCGGGCAGACTTACGACCTGACCTTCTGGCACGTTCATCCGCCCGACACCATCAACGGCAACGACACCGCCCGGGCGCAGGCCTGGTCGCGCAACCACGACGTCGCGGTGGTCGGCGCCAACATCGGGCCCGAGGTGCGCGCCCACCGGCCGCTGCGGCCCGCGGCCTTTGTCGGCAACGTCGGCGGTTTCAGCGAGGCGGCGTTCAACGTCACCTGCCGGGTGGACTCGTCGGGCATCACAGTCTACGACGAGACGGTGGGCGTGGATTCGATTCCCAAGCGCGACACCGTCAACGTCATCTTCCCGGTGTGGCCGGTCGGGCCGGACAGCGCGGTCTACGATGTCACCTTCTTCCACGACGTCGGCCCGGACCAGCGGCGGGCCAACGACACCATCGAGCAGCGCACCCGGGCATCGGCCGACCTGATTCGCGTCGCGCTCGAACTCAAGCAGGGCAGTATCGGCCGCACCCCGCCCAACGCGGTGTTCGCCATCGAATCGCTGTGCAACGATGCGGGCTGGCACACGCAAATCGTCACCGGCACCGACGTGGACGAGCTGGCCGAACTGGCCAACTTCGACGTGCTGGTCGCCGGCGACCCGGGGTTCAACGACAACGACTTCAACGTCTACCAGCACGCGCTGCTCGACTGGGTGCGGCGCGGCGGGGCCTATGTCGGTCTCGGCTGGACCGTGTTCGGCGTCTGCCGCAAGACCGGGCCGTGGTCGGCCTACGACACGGTCTGCGCGGTCCAGTGCACGCTCGACTACGCCTTTGTCTCCCACGGCAACGTCAGCATCATCGACACCACCCACGACATCACCCGCGGGGTCGCCGACTTCCCGGTCCAGGACTACGGCGAGTACTCGGCGGCCGGGCTCTGGCCGGGCGCGGTGATGCTGGCCGACTACACCGACAGCCCGGGCGACGCCTCGGTGGCCTACAAGCTGCTCGGCGACGGCCGGTCGGTCTACCTCGGGCCGATCTACTTCGCCCACTTCGGGACGCACGAGAACGAGCCCTACTTCGCGGACAACAACGCCCGCCGGCTCCTGCGCCAGGCGATTCGCTGGGCCGCGTCCGGGCCCGGGTTGGGTGTTGCCGACGCGCCCGCGACTCAGCCGCTGCGCGCCCGGCTCGCCGGCATCCAGCCCAACCCGAGCGACGGCCGCGCCCGGGTCAGCTACTTGCTGGCCGAGCCGTGCCGGGCCAGGCTCGCGGTCTACGACCTCGCCGGTCAGCTCGTTCGCATCCTGGTGTCGGGCGCGCAGCCGGCCGGCGAGCGGACCGTTACCTGGAACCGGCGCGACGACGCGGGCCGCCTCGTGCCGGCCGGGGTCTACTTCGTCCGGTTCGAGGCCGACGGCGCGGTCCAGAACCGCAAGCTGGTCATCAGGTAGCGGGACGACTCAGCCAGTCACGGGCCGGGGCCTTGTTGCCCCGGCCCGCGCTCTTGTGCGGCCGGCGCCGGACGGCAAGGCCGGTCGCGAATGGACGGGCAGGCACGGGTGAGGACAAGGGGCTCGGAACGCCGCAATGCCCGGGGCTCCGAAGGCGCCCCGGCCGATGGCCCGGACAGGCGCCGACCCGATGCTCGGGCCGGGAGCCGGGCCGAGCGCGGGGCCGAGGCTTCGGGCGAGGCCCGGGGAGAGCGCGGAAGGGAGGCCCCGGCAGAGGCTCGGGCCAATGCCCGGGCCGGCGCATCGGCCAAGGCTCCCGGAGATTGCCGCGGCGATTGCGGCCCCGGGTGCGGAGCAGAGGCCCGGGACAAGGGTCCTCGCGAGGGCCGGGACAAGCGATTCCGGGAGCGCGGGCGGGACGGCCCCGGGGACGGCTCCGGGGTACCCCTTCCTCAGACCCGCAACCGCAAGCTAACTCCCAACTTGCGCATATACTTAGGGTTTCCAGCCGGTTTCCGGGCCGGGTTGCAGGAACCCTGCCGAGCTGCTACGAATTCGTAGCGGAATCCGAGGCTAGAGAACTGCTGCAGACCGTGGAGTTCTGACTTGCCAATTCGGCTGGGAATGGTAACATACGCCACGAGCAAGACGATGGCGAAGACACACGGCAGAGGTCTGCGTGCGCGGCCGGTGCCTCGCGTCGTAGTCTGTCTGCTGTCTGCGTTACTGGCGACGGTTTCAGCTGGCGCGGTATCCGAACGCGACTGGATTGACGACGCGGCCGAGATCAGGGGGCATGTCTACGACACAGAGAATGGCAAGAGTGTCCGACATTCGGTCGTGTATGCGGTCGGGGATACCCACGTGGCGTTCTCGGAGGTGGACTGGACGTTCAGCTACCTGGTCCCTGCCGGCGAGTACCGCCTCGTGGCGACACATCCCGGTTATCTTCGGGCTGAGCAACTAGTCACGCTGTCACCAAGGGAGACACTGGTTTGCTCCCTGGGACTGGACCGCGCCGTATCGTACGACCGGGTGTCCCGGCGTGCCAGTACGCCCGGGGGACTGGGCTGGAGACGCCCCCCGGATTGGTTTACGGATACGGTCGTTGCCCCGCTTGCCGAGGTTGTAGTGGAGGGTCAAGTGGTCGAGCGAGGCACCGGCAGGCCGGTGGCCGGGGCCTGCGTCTTCGTCGAGGGAACCGACCACGGCACGGTCAGTGACAAGGCCGGACGGTTCCGCTTCAGGGCGCCGTCCGGAACCCATCGCCTGGTGGCGGCGTACTACTGCCGCTACGAGCAATGGGACACCACGGTTGTCCTTGGCTTCGAGCCCACGATGAAGTGCCGCCCAGTGTTGCGTCCCATCGCTGTTGACGTAACCCTGCCCCCGGAACGGAGGCAGTCCGGTGTGGTCTTCTGGAACCGTCTGGACGGCGGCGACGAGGAGGTTGGTGAAGGTCTCGGACGCGTGATGGGCTGGCTCTGGGACCGCACCACTGGCCGCGAGGCCGGCAACACGGAGGTCTGGCCTGACAACCGCAAAGCCACGTGGCTGGCCAGCGCGCGCTACCTGTTCGAGTTGACTCCCGGGCCTCACGTGATTAGGGCCTTGAAGCGAGACCACGGGTTTGTCAGTGACGAGGTGAAGGTCACCCTCGGCAAGACCCTGCGACGCGACCTGAGCATGGTGCCGCTCTTCCTGCCCGAGTCGATGCCGTCGCACGACCGCAAGGCGCCGCGCCTTGCCGCGGGCGAGCCGCTGTTCCCGGCCGAGGACAGCGGAAAGTGGGGCTACATCGACCGGCAGGGCCGCGTCGTCATCGAGCCGCGGTTCTCTGCCGCTGAGCCGTTCAGCGATGGCCGGGCCTGGGTCTGCGAGGGCAGCAACTGGCGCACGAAGTGGGGCGCCATCGACCGGTCCGGCGAGTTCGTCATACAACCGACCTACAGTCGCGTCGGACCGTTCTCGGAAGGTCTGGCAGCGGTGTCGCAGGGTGACGGGTTCGGCTTCGTAGACACCACGGGCCGGATGGTGATCTCACCCGCCTTCACTCAAGTCGGCCAGTTCTCCGAGGGCCTGGCCTGGGCCAGCACGGAGCGGTACTCCAAGGGACCTCTCCATCGCTTCGGGTACATCGACACTACCGGGCAGTTTGTCGTAGGGGATCGTTACAAAGAGGCGGCCGAGTTCAGTGAGGGGCTGGCGGCAGTGGCAGCGCCGGATAGCGGATTCGGCTACATCAGCAAGCAAGGCGAGTGGGTGGTACTGCCAACCTTTCTGCGTGCCCAGCCGTTCTCCGAGGGCCTGGCAGCGGTGATGGTGTTCGACAGCACCAGCCGCTGGGAGGACTCTGCGGGCGGCCGGTGGGGTAGCCTCGTGCCTGACCGAGGCTACGAAGCCGCTGGCCCGCGCTTCGGCTACATTGACCGGCAGGGGCGGTTCATCATCCCGCCGGTTCTGCACGGGGCGTGGCCTTTCTATGAGGGGGTAGCAGGAGTGTGTCGCAAGAGATTCGATTGGTGTGAGTGGGGACGCGACTGGGCCTACATCGATTCGGCTGGTACGTTGGCGGTCGAGAGTGTATGGCGTCTATATGGGAACACGCCCGGACCGTTCAAGGAAGGACTTGCCGCCATCAGCTACGTGGAGCACGTCATTTTCCAGGATGCTCCGCACTTTCTGGGCATTGGGTACTACGTCGACCGGAGCGGCCGGCCGGCGTTCACCCGGACCTTCAACGAGGTTGGCGACTTCGAGCATGGCATCGCCCGGGTGAAGTGGCGCGGGCATTACCACTACATTGACAGGACCGGTCGTTTCATCTGGTAGCGCGGCCGGACCAGGGGTTTGACTTGAAGCGACCCGAGAGCGCGTTCCGGTTCACGCCCGAAATGGGGCGGAGGCTGCGGGATTTGCGCAAGCGGGCCGGGTTGAGCTGGGCCGAGGTGGCCAAGCGGATGGGGCGGACCGGCAAGGGGAGCGGGAACATCGTCGGACGGCTGGAGCGGGCCGAGGTGAGATACCCGTCGCTGGGAATCGTGGCCGATT
>JAFGQF010000235.1 GCA_016935775.1 Caldifarciminota bacterium | reverse complement strand
TGAAGATCGCCGGTGACGCCATTCACGGCGGCTATTTCACCAACCACTACTCGCCCGACGACCCGCGGCCCGAGGTCCAGGACTGGGTGAACAAGTACCGGGCCAAGCACGGCCAGGCGCCGGACGCGCTGGCGACGCTAGGCTACGACGCGGCATCGCTGCTCATCGAGGCGCTGCGGCAGGCCGAGCGGCCGGAGCCGAAGCTCATCCGGGACGCGCTTGCGCAGCTTCACGACTTCCCGTGTGTCTCCGGCTCGATCACGTTCGACGAGGACGGCAACCCGATCAAGAGCGCGGCGGTGCTGCAGTACACCGCCGACGGCCAGCGCTTCGTCGCGACCGTGACGCCCTGAGCGGGGCAGTTTCCCTGCGGCGGCCGGCGGCAAGGCGCCGGCCGCCGCGCTTCGCGCCGGGCAAGCCCGGGCTTGACTTGGCGCGGGTTTCGCGTAATTGTCATTTCCTGTGACCTACTTCCTGCAGCAGTTGATCAACGGGCTGCAGCTCGGGTTTGTCTACGCGCTCATCGCGCTCGGCTACACGATGGTCTACGGCATTGTCCGGCTGATCAACTTCGCGCACGGCGATGTCTTCATGGTCGGCGCCTACCTCGGCTTCTTCGCGCTGGCGTCGTGGGGCCTGCCGTTCCCACTGGCCATCGTGGTGGCGATGGTCGGTTGCGCGGCGCTGGGCGTCTTCATCGAGCGGGTGGCCTACAAGCCGTTGCGCAACGCTCCCCGGATATCGGCGCTGATCACCGCGATGGGCGTGTCGCTGTTCATCGAGAACTTCACCAACCTCAACTTCGTTTTCGGCCCGACGCCCCGGGCCTTCCCGCGGCCGTTCGCGGTCCGGACATTCGGCCTGGGCGGCGTGGAAATCACCAACGTCCAGTTGATTGTCTTCGGGGTCGCGATCCTGCTGATGGTCGGCCTGTCGCTGTTCGTCGGCCGGACCAGGACCGGGCGGGCGATGCGGGCGGTATCGCAGGACCGGGATACCGCCCGGCTGATGGGCATCAACGTCGACACGGTGATATCAATCACCTTCGGCATCGGCTCGGCGCTGGCCGGCGCCGGCGGCGTACTCTACGGCATCGCCTACCCGCAGATCCAGCCGATGATGGGAATAATGCCGGGCCTCAAAGCGTTCGTCGCGGCGGTGCTGGGCGGCATCGGCATCATCCCGGGCGCGATGCTGGGTTCGTTGATAATGGGGGTCGTCGAGACGTTCACCTCAGCCTACGTGTCTTCGACCCTGCGGGACGCGGTGGCCTTCGGGATACTGATCCTCGTGCTGCTGGTGCGGCCGACCGGGCTGCTGGGCAAGTCGCATTCGGACAAGGTCTAGCGAATGACGAATGGCGAATGTCGAGTGACGAATGGAGCGCAGCCGAAAGTCAGACAGCGAAGTGCGGATGGCGAGTGACGAATGAGGACTGACGGCGCGCGGCGGAGACCGGAGCCGGGCACCATTGCTGTCATCGTCGCGGTCGGCGGGTTCGTGTTGCTGCAGGCGCTGATGTGGCTCGGAGTGCTCAACCCCTACTGGCAGCAGGTCCTGAACCTGGCCGGGATAACGCTTATTTCGGCGCTCGGCCTGAACCTGATCTACGGTTACACCGGCCAGTTCTCGCTCGGCCATGCGGCTTTCTACGGCGTCGGCGCCTACGCCTCGGCGCTCCTGACCCGGTCGCTCGGGCCAGGCGCGGGCACGCTGCTCCTGGGGATAGTCGCCGGTGCGGCCCTGGCCGCGCTCGTGGCCTTCCTCATCGGCCTGCCGATTCTCAGGCTCAGGTCCGACTACCTGGCAATCGCGACGCTAGGGTTCGGCATCATAATGAAGGTCCTGCTCGACAATTCGGACGCGGTGATACCGATGATGGGCGGGTCGTCCGGGATGTCGGGGATAGCCCGGCTGACCACTTTCCCGTGGGTGTTCGCCTTCGGGCTGGCGGCGGTGCTGGTGATGCGCAACCTGGTGTTTTCGAGCGTCGGCCGGGCGTTGGTGTCGGTCCGCGAGGACGAACTGGCGGCCGAGGCGGTGGGCATCGACACCACCAGGTACAAGACGCTGGGGTTCGTCATCGGCTGTGGCTACGCCGGTGTGGCAGGGGCGCTCTACGCCCACCTCTATGCCTACCTCAACCCGTTCAGCTTCGACTTCCTCAAGTCGATCGACGTGCTCCTGGTCGTCGTGCTGGGCGGGCTGGGCAGCATCAGCGGCACGCTGGTGGCGGCGATCGCCTGGACGTTCCTGCTCGAGGGGCTGCGGGTGGCGCTGCCGGCGTCGGTCCAGGACTGGCGGATGGTCATCTACCCGCTGGTGATGATCGTCTTCATGCTGTTCCGGCCGGGCGGCATCTTCGCCCGGACCGAATTCGGTTTCCTCAAGCCACGCGCCCGCCGGGGGAAAGAGTGAGCGCGCTGCTCGACGTCACCGGACTCCTGATGCGGTTCGGCGGGCTGGTCGCGGTCCGCGATTTCGCCCTGCAGGTGGACGAGCACGAACTGGTCGGGCTGATCGGCCCGAATGGCGCGGGCAAGACGACGGTGTTCAACGCCATCACCGGGATGTACCGGCCGACCGCGGGTTCGATCCGGTTCCGGGGACGCGAGATCGCGGGCCTGAAACCGCACCGGGTGTACCAGCTCGGAGTCGCCCGGACCTTCCAGAACATCCGGTTGTTCCGCGAACTGACCGTACTCGACAACGTGCGGGTGGCCGACCACCACCGCGGCGAGGCCGGGGTGCTGCACTCGGTGCTTCGCACACCGAAGTTCCGTAACGAGGAGCGACGGCTTGCCGACCGGGCGCGCGAACTGCTGGCGGTCATGGGGCTGGAGCAGCGGGAGAGCGAGTACGCCCGCAACCTGCCCTACGGCGAGCAGCGCCGCCTCGAGATTGCCCGGGCGCTGGTATCCGACCCGAAACTGCTGCTGCTTGACGAGCCGGCGGCCGGGATGAACCCGTACGAGGTGGGGCAACTGATGGAACTGATCCAGTTCGTCAGGGAGCGGTTTCGGCTGACGGTGCTGCTGATCGAGCACCAGATGCGGGTGGTGATGGGCGTCTGCCAGCGGGTGCTGGTGATGGAGTTCGGGGAGAAGATTGCCGAGGGGAGGCCCGAGGAGATCCGCGCCAACCCGAAGGTGATCGAGGCGTACCTCGGGACGAGCGAGGGTTAGCCGGGTGTTGCTCCAGGTCCGTGACCTCGTGGTCGACTACGGTCCCATCCGCGCGCTGCACGGCATCAGCTTCGAGGTGCACGAGGGAGAGGTTGTCACGCTGGTCGGCGCCAACGGTGCGGGCAAGAGCACGACCCTGCGGGCGCTTTCCGGGCTGGTGAAGCCGACATCGGGCGAGGTCAGCTTCGACGGCCGGCGCATCGAGGGCCGGCCCGGCCACGCCATCGCCAGGATGGGGCTGGTCCAGGTCCCCGAGGGCCGGCGGCCGTTCGTCGACATGACGGTGCGCGAGAACCTGCTGCTCGGTGCTTTCCACCGGTCGCGGGCCGAGCAACGGGCGGGAATGGAGCGGGTGTTCGGGTCGTTTCCGCGACTGCGCGAGCGCATCAACCAGACCGCGGGCACGCTGTCGGGCGGCGAACTGCAGATGCTTGCCACCGGCCGCGGGCTGATGGCTCGGCCGCGGTTGCTGATGCTGGACGAGCCCTCGATGGGGCTGTCGCCGATCCTTGTCCAGGAGATATTCAGCATCATCCGGGAAATCAATCGCGAAGGCACCTCAATCCTGCTCGTCGAACAGAACGCCTGGATGGCGCTGGGGATCGCCCATCGGGCCTACGTGCTCGAGACCGGCCGGGTCGTGCTGTCCGGTAGCGCCGCCGAGCTGCGCGAGAACCCGCGCGTGAAATCGGCCTACCTGGGTGAATAACCGACGGCCTTGACGCGGGCCGGGCAGGGACTAGCATACGATGCAGACCAAAGGAGGTTCGCTGTGAGGACAATCAGGCTCGTGCTGCTGGCCGGCGGTCTCGGACTGCTGGTCGCGGCCAATGTCGGCTGCATGAAGTGCGGCGAGAGCATCGCCGAACGGGTGACCGAGCAGGCGATCGAGGGCGCGCTCGAGAAGGGCAGCGGCGGCAAGGTGGATATCGACGTCGGCAAGTCGGTGGACGTGTCCGGCTGCCCGGCCTTCCTGCAGTACCCGGGCGCGAAGGCGATCGGCAAGTGGACGATGACCAGCGGCGACGGCACCGGCTCGGTCTATTCGTTTGAGACCGGCGACAGCCGCGACAAGGTCGCGGGATGGTTCGAG
>JAFGQF010000234.1 GCA_016935775.1 Caldifarciminota bacterium | reverse complement strand
TTGCGCAGCTTACGCTTCTTGCCACAGGGCATTGGTTATTCTTCTCCCTTCATCAGGCTTGCCTTGAGCAACCGCGAGGCCTTGAACACCGGCACCCGGCGGGGCGGGATGTTGACCGGTTCCTTGGTCTTGGGGTTGCGGGCAATCTTGGGGCGGCGGAGCTTGGTGTTCAGGACACCAAAGCCCCTGATTTCGATACGGTTGCCTTCCTTGAGGGTGACGCAGATCTCGTCGATGAACATCTGGACGATTCGGGCAACATCGCGCTTGGTGATGTTCGGCGCCACTTGGTTCGTGATCTTCTCAACCAGCTCAGCCTTGGTGACGGTCATGCTACCCTCCTGAACCACAGGTGCTGCAGCTATGGGACGCGCAACTGCCGCAACTGCCTGAGCTTAACAGTTTCTTGTCGGTCCCGGCAACGCCGAAGACGGAGTAGAGCCGCGAGTGGTCGGTGCTGCCGCAGGCCGGGCACTGCTCGGCCGCCTCGTCGTCGGCGCTGAAGACCAGCGCCTCGAATACTACACCGCAGCCGTTGCAGCAGAATTCGCGGATGGGCATAACCGATTATAATCAGGGCACTTCCCGATGTCAAGGCGGTAGCAGACCGACCTATTCGTAGCGCAGGGCGTCAATCGGGTTGAGTCGGGCGGCGCGCGAAGCCGGGTAGATGCCGAAGAATATGCCGACCCCGGCCGAGAAGCCGAACCCGAGCAGGATGGTCCAGAACGGGGCCGCCGCTTTGAGGTGGGCGAGCGCCTCGGCGAGCTTGGCGATGCCGAGGCCGAGCAGGATGCCGATGGCGCCGCCGACCACGGCGAGCAGAACCGCCTCAAGCAGGAACTGCCAGAGAACGTCACGGTTGGTCGCGCCCAGCGCCTTGCGCAGGCCGATTTCGCGGGTCCGCTCGGCGACCGCGACGAGCATGATGTTCATTATGCCGATGCCGCCGACGAGGAGCGATATGCCGGCAACCGCGATCATCACGATGAAAGCTACCCGGGTGATGTTCTGGTACAGCTCGCGCAGCGTGTCCTGGGTGTTGATGGCGAAGTCGTCGGGCTTGTCGTAACCGAGGCCGTGGCGCCGGCGCATCAGTTCGCGCATGTCGTCGATCGCCTGCTCGACCGTGACGCCCGGCCTGGGTACCGCCCCGATCGTGATGCCGCCGAAGATGCGCTCCCGGCGGGAACGCGGTTCGGGAAAGTACTTGTCGAAGGTGGAAAGCGGGACGATGATGATGTTGTCCTGGCTCTGGCCGAGGAAGCTGCCCTTGGCCTCGAGCACGCCGATGATGGTGAACCGGCGGCCCTCGATGGTCAGCTTGCGGCCGACCGGGTTGACCTCCGGGAAGAGGTTGTCGACGATGTACGGCCCGACGACGCAGACCGCGCGCTTGCGCAGGCTGTCATCGGTGTTGATGAACCGGCCGGTCTCGACCCGGTAGTTGACCGTGTGGACGACGGCGGGCGTGGCGCCGACCAGGCCGACGCTTGTCACCTTTTCGCCCCGGTGCGTTATCCGGTTGACGTTCCGGCTCCGTTGGGGCGCGACATGGGCCAGCGACCGGAGCCGTCCCAGCGCTTCGGCGTCGGCGAGCCCCAGGTCGGGCCGGCCGGCCAGCTCGTCGAAGTCGATCTGGCCCATTCCCCAGGCCACCTTCTGCACGTAGATGGTGTTCGAGCCGAGCGTGCTGATCTGGCGCTCGACCTCGAAGTTCATCCCCTGGATGAGCGCGACGATGGCGATGACGGTCATCACGCCGATGATGATGCCGAGCGCGGTCAGGAACGAACGCATCCGGTGGGTGCGGAAGGTGGCGAGCGAGAGCTTGAGCAGGTCCCAGAAAGTCACGGTTTCACCGCCGTTCTCGCATCTCGCGAGGCGGACGGCGGGCGGTCGTCGTCCTCGATGCGGCCGTCGCGGAGCCGCACCACCCGGCCGGCGTGTGCGGCGACCTCGGGGTCGTGGGTAACGATGATGATGGTGTTGCCCTGGCGGGCGAAGTTGTCGAGCAGGGTCATTATCTCCTCGCTCGTCCGGGTGTCGAGGTTGCCGGTGGGCTCGTCGGCGAGGATGAGCGAAGGCCGGTTGGCGAGCGCCCGGGCCAGCGCGACCCGCTGCATTTCGCCGCCCGAGAGCTCGTTGGGTCGGTGGTCGGCCCGGTCGGCAAGGCCCACCTGTTCGAGCAGCTCGCGGGCCCTGAGGGCCCGCTCGCGGGGCTTCACCCCGGCGTAGACCATCGGCAGGGTGACGTTGGCGCGGGCACTGAGCCGGGGCAGGAGGTTGAAGCTCTGGAATACGAAGCCGACCTGGCGGTTGCGGAACCGGGCAAGCTCGACTTCATCGAGGGTGGTGATGTCGCGGTCGTCCAGCCAGTAGTGGCCCGACGTCGGGGTGTCGAGGCAGCCGAGCAGGTGCATCAGGGTGGACTTGCCCGAGCCGGACGGCCCCATCAGGACGACGTACTCGCCGCGGCCGACCTCGAGGTCAACCCCGCACAGCGCCCGAACCTCGACCTTGCCGGTTCGGTAGACCTTGGCCAGGTTCTCGGTGCGAATGAGCGGCTGGCCGGGCATCGGTCGGAGCGGCTAGCGGCCGGGTGCGGCCGGGGCGTCCTCGGCGTCGCTCGCGCCGGGCTGCCGGGTCGACCTGACGGGCTTCCCGTCGCGCAGCTTCGCCAGTACCTTGTAGGGACCGGTGATGACGGTATCGCCGGGCGCGAGCCCGGACTTCACCTCGAGCTCGGTGTCCGAGCTCCTGCCGGTGGTGATTGAGCGGAGCACGGCCTTGCCGCCTTCGACCACGAAGACGGTCTCGCGCTCCTCGTCGGCGACCTCGCGCCGGCCGACCGCCTGGATGGGCACCACCAGGACGCTGTCGAGCGAGGCGGTGGTGATGTCCACCGAAACCGTCATCCCGGGCCGCAGCGCCGGGACTGTGCTGTCGAGGGCGACGGTCGTCTCGAACTCGACGACGTTGGCGGTGGTGCTGAGGACGTCCTGGATCGGCATCAGGCCGATGCGGGTGACGGCGCCGGCGAAGACCGTGTCGGGCAGGGCGTCGACCTCGACGTCGGCGCGCTGGCCGGGTTCGAGCGTGACGACGTCGGTCTCGTCCACGCTGACGACCGCTTCCATCTCGGACAGGTCGGCGATCACCATCATCACCGTGCCGGGGTTGTTCATCGTGCCGATGATGACGGTCTCGCCTTCCTCGACGTTGACCCGGGTGACGGTGCCGGCGATCGGCGCGCGGATCGAGGTCTTCTCGTGGCGGTCGCGTGCCTCCTCGTACTGCGCCTCGGCCATCTCGAAGGCCGCCAGCGACGCCTCGTGCTGTTCCGCGGAAACGAGTTGCCGGGCGTAGAGGCTCTCGACGCGGGCGTGGCTCTGCCGGGCCTGGACCCAGCGCGCGCGGGCCGAAACGAGCTGGGCCTGGTAGCTCTTGCGGTCGAGTTCGAGCAGGAGGTCGCCCCGGCTCACCCAGTCGCCCTCCTCGACGTGGAGGCGGTTGACCACGCCCATCAGTTCGGCCTGGAGGTTGACCTGGGCGCGCGCCTTGAGCTCGCCGGTGGCGCTGACCCGGGACAGGATCGAGCCGAACCCGACCGCGTGCGTGTTGACCGGCTCGCCCTTTTCGGACGGCCGCAGGTTGAGCAGGACGATGGCGCCGAGCACGACGACGATGCCGGCGACTATCAGGACCGAGCGGGTGCGGCGTTTCATTGTATCACTCCACGAGTTCGGGCGGTTCGGCAGACCCGAGCAGGTAGCTGACCTGGGCGGCCTGGATGTGGGTGTCGCAGAGCGCCGAGATGCGGCTGGCCGCGGCCGCGGCCAGGCCGGATTCGACGGTGAGCAGCTCGAGCAGCGAGATGTTGCCGAGCCGGTGCTGCTCGCGGGCCAGCTCGTAGAGCCGCTCGTTCAGTTCGAGGTTGCGGGCGGCGTAGTCGTGGCGGCGGAGGGCTTCCTCGTAGCCGATGACCGCGGCGAGCGCGGTGCTGCGCAGTTGGAGCCGGGCGGCGCGGGCCGCGGCCCGGGCGCGGCGCGACTCGGCGCCCGCCTCGACGATGCCGAG
>JAFGQF010000233.1 GCA_016935775.1 Caldifarciminota bacterium | reverse complement strand
GTGAACCGTGCCGCCGAAGGTGCGGGTCCAGAGCGAGTCGCCCGATGCGTCGGTCTTGACGAGCCAGAGGGCCGCGTCCTCGGCACCGTCGCCGTAACTGAAACCTGCGACGATGCAGCCGCCGTCATCGGTCTGTGCCACCGAGCAGCCCCAGTCGTCGCTCTCGCCGCCGTAGCATCGGGTCCAGAGCGAGTCGCCGGAAGCGTCGGCCCGGACGAGCAGGAGGTCGCCTTCTCCGGCACCGAAGGACTCGGTAACGCCGGCGATGACGCAGCCGCCATCGTCGGTCGGCGTCACCGAGAAGGCATAGTCCCATTCCGTGCCGCCGAAGGTGCGGGTCCAGAGCGTGTCGCCCGCCGCATCGGTTCTGACCAGCCAGTAGTCGGGGTCGTTCCAGCGGGGACCGAATGACGCAGTCGAACCCCCGATAATGTAGCCTCCATCTTGAGTCTGTACCACCGACCGGCCGCGGTCCTCGTGTATCCCGCCAAAGGTCCGCGTCCAGAGCGTGTCGCCCGATGCGTCGGTCCTGACGAGCCAGAGGTCGCACAGTCCTGCGCCTTGCGAGTAGGTTTCCCCGGTCATGACCCAACCGGAGTCTGCCGTCCTTGCTGCCGCGTAGACCTCGTCGAAGTCCTCGCCGCCGAAGGTGCGGGTCCAGAGCGTTTCACCCGCCGCACCAGTCCTGATGAGCCACGCGTCGTTCAAGCCCGCGCCGTACGAGGAAGTGTGCCCCGCGACGAAGTAGCCACCGTCGACTGCCGGGACGACCGACCAGGCCTGGTCAGTGGCCGTGCCGCCGTATGTGCGCTGGAAGCTGACTTGTGCAGGGAGAACCGCACAGAGAGACAGGACAATGATAGCTGCGAGTGCAATCATTCTCATTTCCACCTCGGCCAAGACTACTTCGCTCCGGGTGATTTGTCAAGAGGTGAGCAAGAGCGGCGAGACGCGGTCTGGCGGGGAGCAGGAAAGTGCGAGGGAGACGAAGAGGGGGGTGACCCCCGGGTTCAAGTGCCTCATCCTCCCGGCCGCGGTTCCAGTCTCGGAACCGGTTCCAAATGACTGGTTTCAGTTGACTTGGGCTACTTACCTTCAATCCCGGGCGCATCTTGTCGAGGTTTGGTCCGGTCCGACCATCGGGGCTTTCGTTGGTCTTCGCCCGTTGACCTGCGTCCCTCTGGCCGGCATTGTCTTGCACGTCCTGGCCGGCAGGGCTGACAGGAGTCTCGACTGGAGGTTGCAGGTTGCGATGCGGAAGAACGCGACCGGCATCACCAGGAGGCCAGGCCAGGTGAGAGGACAGGGATTGGGGGTGAGCCGGGCTGCGCGGTCAGGAGTCGGGTTCGTCCCGGCCGCGGCGGGCGAGGTGGACGATGCCGGCGATGAGGGCGATGATAATCAGCGCGATGACCGGCAGGAAGATGATGAGGACCAGGGTCGTGGACACGGGCCCGCCGCGCTAGAGCGGCTTTTCGTAGACGCGGTAGCGTTTGTAGATGCGCGCGCCGACCTCGGTGTCGAAGTCGTTGATGAGCCGGTTGTCTTCGAGGTTCCAGGAGAGCTCGCACCACTGGTAGCCCTTGCGCCGCATATAGTCCTCGGTCTCGTACAGGAGCAGGACCGGCAGGCCGAGCCGGCGGTACTCGGACTTGGTGCCGAAGACGAGCGCGCGCGAGCCCTTGACCTTGCCGCGCAGGGCGAGGAAGCGGAGCATCTCGACCGGGCCGAGCCGGCCGTTGAACTTGATGAGAATCTGGTTCAGGTCGGGCAGGGTGAGGCTGAGGCCCGCGGGCTTGCCGTCGTAGAAGGCCAGGAGGCACATGTTCGGGTCGGCGACGGTCTTGAGGTTCTTGGCGAGCAGGTCGAGCTCGGCCTCGGTCATCGGCGAGAAGCCCCAGTTCTTTTCCCAGGAGGCGTTGTAGATGTCCTTGAACAGGGCCATCTCGGATTCGAGGTTCTTGAGGTTGATGGGCCGGACGGTGATGCGCTTGTTGGCGCGGAGTTTCCCGGCGAGGTCGACGAACCGCTGGGGCATCGGGGTGGACGCCGCCTTGTAGAAGGCGAGCAGGTCCTTGGCCTTCTTCAGGCCCCAGGCCTCGAACAGCCGGGGGTAGTAGTCGGGGTTGTAGGGCATCATCACGACCGGCGGGCTGTCGAATCCCTCGATGAGCGTGCCCCACTCGTCGTTGGACGAGGGGCTCATCGGCCCGCGCAGCACGGTCATTCCCTGTTCTCGAACCCACCCGGCGGCGCGGTCGAGGAGCGCCGCGGCGACCGCCTGGTCGTCGAAGCTCTCGAAGAATCCGAACGAGCCGAGCTGCTCGTTCCAGAGCCGGTTGTAGTTGTCGTCCACCTGGGCCGATATGCGTCCGACAATCCGGTCGTCCTGCTCGGCGAGGAAGAGCGCGCGCCGGGCGTGCTGCCAGAACGGGTGGTGTTCGGCGTCGAGCAGGTGGCGAACGTCCTTCTTCGTGGGCGGGACCCAGTTGGGGTTGCCGGCATAGACCTGCCAGGGGAAGTCGACGAACCGGGCGAGCTGGCCCGGGGTGGTGACTTCGGTGATGGTCAGCATTTGGTTCGCAGTCAGCACAAATATCCGCCGTGTTCGGCCGTTGTCAAGTCAGGAAAGGGACAGGATTCAACCACCAGGACACGAAGAATACGCGACGGCGAGTGGCCAATGACCGATTCGTTGTCATTGCGAGGGCCGCAGGCCCGCGGCAATCTCGCGCTCGCGGGGAACCGAAAGCGAGCTCCCGGGCCACCCGGGTCCTGCCTGCGCCGCCTTGACCGGCGGACCACCGGTCCTAGACTGCTCGGGTGAACCTGTTCGGCCTCGAGGTGAGCGCGGGCCTGTTCTGGGCGGTGACCACCGGGTTGCTGGTGGTCGCGCTGGTGCTGCTGTTCCTGGGCGGCCGCGGGCTGCTGCGTCGGCGCCGGGGCGCGTCGGTCGAGCAACTGGCCGAAGTCCTCGGCGACCTGCGGTTTGAGGCCGTGGCCCTGGCCGGTGCGAACCGCCCGTTGGCCCGCGCGTCGGGTCCGGGGCTGAAGGCACTGGCCCGGGCGCAGTGGACCGACGCGGTCACCCGGTTCCGCGAGGCGGCTGACAAGTGCCGCAGTGACCGGGAGCGGGCCGCGCTGCGCAATCTCATCGGCATCGGGCTGTACCTGGGCGGCCGGCTGGACGCGGCTGCCGACAGCTTCGAGGAGTCGGCCCGGCTGGCCGGGTCCGGGCCGGGACAGGCCGCGGCGTTCTCAAACCTCGGGATGGTGCAGTTGACCCGGGGCGAGATGGAGCCGGCGCTGGCGACTCATCAGCGGGTGCTGGAGCTGGACCGGGAGGCCGGGCTGCGCGACCGGGTTGCGGCCGACCTCGGCCGGCTGGGGCTGGTGTTCCAAGCGCGGCACGAGCCGGACCGGGCCCTGGAGCTGCACCAGCAGGCTTTGGACCTGCACCGCGAGCTGGGCGACCGCCGGGGCGAGGCGAACGAGCTGGGCCGCATCGGCCTGGTGTACCAGGTACGCGGTGACGCTGACACCGCTCGCAGACTGTACGAGCAGGGTCTGGAGGCGGCACAGGCGGCCGGCTACGTCCAGGGCGCGGGCGAGCTGCTGGGCAACCTCGGGCTGCTGTTGCTGGCCAAGGACGAGCCGGAGGCGGCGCTGGACCGGCTGCTGCGTGCGCTCGGGCTGTTCATGCGCGCGCGGGCCGAGGGCCGGATGCTGAACGTGGTGAACAGCCTGCACGACGCACGCGAGAAGCTGGGCGCGGAGCGGTTCAAGGAGCTGTGCGGCAAGGCAGGCCTGGCCGGGCCGGAGTTCGACCGGCTCGACCGATTGTTGGACGAGGTCAGGAGCCGGCGGCCGGTCGTCTCGTAGCCACGGCCCGCGGCAGGTACTGCGGTTTCAGGTTGTGGATTCCCCAGAAGATGTTGGTCCGGATGCGGTGGTCGGAGCGGTAGAGCCGTTCGAGGAAACGGCGGACCTGCATCCGCTTGCCCGCGCGGTGATACGGGCAGGAGTTGCGCACCGGCCGTGCGCGTTCCCGGCGCAGGTAGCCGGCGAGTTGCGGCTTGGTGACGTAGTAGAGCGGCCGGACGATTGTGACCTCGCCCTTGAACAGCTCCTGCCGGGGCAGGATGGCGGCGCTGGTCGAGTTGAACATCAGGTTCATCAGGAAGGTCTCGTTGACGTCGTCGAGGTGATGGGCGAGCGCGACCTTGCGGGCGCCGGTTTCGGCCGCGAACCGGAACAGCGCCTTGCGCCGTTCGCGGGCGCAGAAGAAGCAGTGGTCGTTGCCGACCTCGGCGAGCCGGGCCGGGACGTCGAGCCGGATGACCCGGCACTCGAGCCCGGTCCGCGCGCAGGCGCGGACCACGCGCTCGGCGGGCCAGCCCGGGAACCCCGGGTCGACGTGGACCGGGATGAGGTTCCAGTTGCGGCGAAAGCGCTCGTTGTGGAACGCAAGCATCCGAAGCAGGGCGAGGCTGTCGGTGCCGCCCGACACGCCGACCAGCGCGGTTTCGCCCTTGTCAATCAGGTGGAACTTGTCGAGCGCGCGCTTCAGCAGCCGGCGCGGCTCGCGCACCGCGCGGGAGACGGGTGGCGACTGGCGGTTGAGACTGCCGCGGTCGCTTCGCTCCCTCGCAGTGACAGGAGTGGGGATGCCCTGCCTGCCTGTCATTGCGAGGGCCGTCCTCCGGC
>JAFGQF010000046.1 GCA_016935775.1 Caldifarciminota bacterium | reverse complement strand
GGTCTCCAGCACCGCCTCGGCCACGTCGTACCGCACCCCGCGCTCACCCAGCACCGCCTCGAGGCGCTCCTGGAAGAACCCGGGCAGCTTGCCCGCGTTGGTCCTGTCCGCATCCGGGAACAGTGCCAGCGCGGTCTCGACCAGCCGCTCGACGTCCACCGCCAGCCCGAGTTCCAGGACAACGGTCAGGAACGCGGCGGCCTGCCGCCGCAAGGCGTACGGGTCCTCGGAGCCGGTCGGAATCGAGCCGGCCAGGAACGCGGCAACGATGTTGTCGGTCCGGTCGGCGATGCCGAGCAGCGCGCCCTCGACCGTTTCGGGCAGCAGGTCGCCCGCGCTCGCGGGCAGGTACTGGTCCTCGATTGCCCGGGCCACCGGTTCGGGTTCGCCCTGGCTCCGGGCATAAACCCCGCCTATCCGCCCCTGGAGCGACGTGAACTCCTTCTCCTTGACCATCGCGGTCAGCAGGTCGGCCTTGGCCAGCTCGGCCGCCCGGTCCAGCACCGCGGCGTCGGCCGACTGCACCATCGCGACCAGCTCGCGGGCCAGGGCCCGCAGCCGGCCGGTCTTGTCGAAGAGACTGCCCATCCCCTCGAACCAGCTCACCCGCTTCTCTTTCTCGACCAGCGCCGCCAGCCCGGTCTTCACGTCGGCGTCGAAGAAGAACCGCGCGTCGCGCAGCCGCGACTCGACCGCCCGTTCGACCCAGCGCCCGAACGCCGCCTCGTCGCAGCCGGGCGCGTCCGCGACCGCGATGAAATGCGGCAGCAACCGGCCACTTGAGTCTTCGACCGCGAAACAGCGCTGGTGCTTCTTCAGCGCGGTCACCAGCACCGGCGCCGGCAGCGCGAGGAATCCCTCGTCGTACCGGCAGAGCACCGGGGTCGGCCACTCGGTTATGTTAACCGTCTCCTCGACCAGGTCATCGTCCGGCACCGGACTGCCCCCGGCCCGGTTCGCGGCCCCGGTCACCCGCGCGAGTAGCGCATCGCGCCGCCGGTCGAACCCGTTGATGACGTGGGCCTTCTCCAGTGCCTGCTCGTATTCCCCGGGCCCGGCCAGGCTCACCTTCCCCGGCTCGCCCCGGTGGCCAAGGGTTTCGCGCCCGGCGACCAGCCCGGCGAACTCGAACTCCACGACATCGTCGCCCAGCAGGCAGACCAGCCAGCGAATCGGCCGGGCGAACCGCGTGTCGTTATCAAGCCAGCGCATCGCCTTCGAGAACTGGATCTGCCCGATGACTGCGGTCAAGCCGGACCTGAGCACGTCGGCGGTGTCCACCTCCGGCTGCGTCTTCTTCAGGAAGGCATACTCGCCCTTCTCTGTCTTCCGCCGGTACAGGTCTCCGGGTGTCCGACCGTGAGCCCTGCTGAAACCGACCCCGGTCTTCGTCGGCTTGCCCTCAGCGTCGAACGCGACCCGGGCGGGCGGTCCCTGGACCTCCACCTCGCGGGCCGGGATGCCCTCGGCGACCTCAGCGAACCGCACCGCCAGCCGGCGCGGTGTCCAGAACCGCTCGGCCGTGCCGCAGCCGATGCCCCGGTCAGCGAGCAGGGCCCGCACCCGGGCCTCGAGTTGCGCGCAGCCGGGCTCGAGACACGACGGCGGCAGTTCCTCGGTGCCGAGTTCAACCAGCAACGGTTTCACGCCGGGATGATAGGAGTCGAACCCCGGAAGTCAAGCCGGTTTGCCGACTTGACATCTTGCCTTGCTTGATACACAATCAGCGCAGGAGGATGAGATGAAAGACCAACCGACCAGGCGCAAGTCCCCCGCGGCGGCATCCGCCGCCCGGCGCCGCTACCGGCGCTGGTCGCGCGACGAGGTTGTGCGCGAAATCAGGTCCATATCGGCCCGGGGCGGCCAGCTCAACTCCGGCCACGTCGCCCGGACTTTCCCGGCCCTCGCCTACGCCGCCCGGAAGTACGTCGGCTCCTGGGAAGCGGCCATCGAGGCCGCCGGGCTGGACTACAGCGCCATCCGCCGCAAGAACTTCTGGAACCGGCGCCGCATCGTCGAACGCATCAAGGAGCTGAACCGCGAAGGCAAGCCGCTCCACGTCAGCCTGGCCGAGCGCGAGTACCGCGGCCTGGTGGGCGCGGCCACGATGTACTTCGGCTCGTGGCAGAAGGCCATCCGGGCGGCCGGGCTGGACTACTCGAAAATCAAGCGCCAGAAGGACTGGTCCAGGAGCGAGGTCGTCCGCGAAATCCGGCGCATGCGGCGCGAGAAAGTCGAACTGGGCACGACGATTCCCGTCCGCAAGAAATACCGCAACCTCCACGCCGCGGCCATCCGCTACTTCGGCTCCTGGGCCGAGGCGATGCGCGCCGCCGGGCTCGAGCGGCTGCTGGGAGGCCGGTCCTGATGAGACTGCTGGTTGTCGGCTCGGGCGGCCGCGAGAACGCCATCGCCTGGCAGCTCGCCCGCCACGGCCACCGCCTCTGGTGCGCGCCCGGCAACCCGGGCACCGCCGGCATTGCGACCAATGTCGCGCTGGACGCGCTCGACATCCCGGGACTGGCCGCGCTCGCCGAACGCGAGTCGGTTGACCTCACCGTCGTCGGGCCCGAGGCGCCGCTGGTGGCCGGCATCGCCGACGATTTCGGAAAGCGCGGCCTGGCGGTGTTCGGTCCCTCGGCCCGGGCCGCGCGGCTCGAAGGCGACAAGGCTTTCGCCAAGGAGCTGATGCGGGAATCGGGCATCCCGACCGCGCGGTTCGAAAACCACGACGACCACGACCGGGCCCGGTCCGCGCTCGACCGCTTCGAGTTGCCGGTGGTAATCAAGGCCTCGGGCCTGGCCGCGGGCAAGGGCGCGGTGGTCTGCCCAAACCGGGCCGCGGCCGAAGCCTGCCTGAAGGAAATGATGATCGATGGCCGGTTCGGTGAAGCCGGCGCGACCGTTGTCATCGAGGAGTT
>JAFGQF010000232.1 GCA_016935775.1 Caldifarciminota bacterium | reverse complement strand
TGTTCCCGCAGGCGATTCCCAACGCGTTCACCATCGAGAAGAACGAGGGCCGGGCGCCGTGCCGGCTGGCCTGCCCGGCGGGCGTGAATGCCCAAGGCTATGTGGCGCTGATATCCCAGCGCAAGTTCAAGGAAGCCTATGAGCTGGTGCGCGAGCGGCTGCCGTTCCCGGGCGTCTGCGGCCGGGTCTGCCACCATCCCTGCGAGACCGAGTGCAACCGCAAGGACTACGAGGGGCCGGTCGCCATCCGGGCCCTGAAGCGGTTCGCGGCCGACCACGTCTACACCAACGGGCTCGAGTACGCGGTGCTTCCCGGCAAGCTGGGCGGTGCCGCACCCGAAGTCGTGGAGCGGCCGGAGAAGGTCGCGGTCGTCGGCTCCGGGCCGGCGGGCCTGACATGCGCCTTGGACCTGCGGGCGCTGGGCTACCAGGTGGCGGTGTTCGAGGCGGCGGACAGGCCGGGTGGCACGATGCGCACCGGCATCCCGGACTACAGGCTGCCGCCGGCGACCCTTGAGCGGGAAATCAAGGACATTCTCGATACCGGCGTCGAGCTCAGGACTGGTGCGCCGGTGCGGAACCGCAAGGAGCTGGACGCGCTCGTGAACGATGGCTACGCGGCCGCGTTCCTGGCGTTTGGCTGCCAGCAGAGTCGGACCTTGAAAATCGACGGGATGGACCTCGATGGAGTCCACCACGGCATCGAGTTCCTGCGTGACGTGAACGAGGGCCGGCTGCCGGAGCTCGGCAAGCGGGTGGTGGTCATCGGCGGCGGCAACGTCGCGGTGGACGTGGCGATGGCGGCACGCCGGGCCGGGGCCGAGGACGTCACGATGGTCTGCCTCGAGTGCCGCGAGGAGATGCCGGCGCACGAGTGGGAAGTCGCGGATGCTCTCGCCGAGGGCGTCAGGCTCGAGCCGTCGTGGGGCCCGGAGCGCATACTGGGCGAGGGTGGCAAGGTGACCGGGCTCAAGGTCATCGAGTGCACCCGGGTATTCGACGAGGCGGGCAGGTTTAGCCCGGAGTTCAACTCCTGTACCGACCGGTCGGTCCCGGCGGACTCGATTATTCTCGCCATCGGCGCCCAGGTGAAGGCCGACGGGTTCGACGGGTTCGAGCGCGGCCCGGGCGGCAGTTTCAAGGCGGACCCGCTGACACTTGCGACCAGCGTCGCGGGCGTGTTCGCGGGCGGGGACATGGTGTCCGGGCCGGCGTCGGTCATCGAGGCGGTGGCCCACGGCCACGAGGCGGCGATATCGATCGACCGGCACATCCGGGGCGTAGACCTTGCCGAGGGACGGCAGAAGCCCGACATCCGGTCAGCGAAGACCGAGGAATCGGCCGGGTACCGGTGCGGGGTCAAGCCGCGCGAGCGGGCCGGGGAGAAGCAGGCCCCGGCCGCCGAACGGGTGAAGGGGTTCGACGAAATCGCCGCGGGGTTCGACGAGGAGACCGCGGTGGCAGAGGCGTCGCGCTGCCTGAACTGCGGGGTCTGCTCGGAATGCATGCAGTGCGTCGCGGCCTGCGAAGCCGAGGCAATCGACCATTCGATGCGAGCGCACGAGGAAGAGATCGAGGTCGGCGCGGTGGTGCTGGCAGCCGGTTTCAAGGAGTACAAGCCGACCGCGGACCGCGGCTACGGTTACGGCCGGTACCCGAACGTCGTGACCAGCCTCGAGTTCGAGCGCATCCTGTCCGCGTCCGGGCCTTACGAGGGGCACGTCCGGCGGCCGTCAGACGGCAGGCAGCCGAAGCGGGTCGCATGGATACAGTGCGTCGGCTCACGCAACCAGGAGCACTACTATTGCTCGTCGGTCTGCTGCATGTACGCCACCAAGGAGGCGGTCATCGCCCGCGAGCACTGCGGCGGCAACCTTGACTGCCATATCTACTTCATGGACATGCGTTGTTTCGGCAAGGACTTCGAGGCCTACTACCAGCGCGCCAAGAACGAGTACGGGATCGGCTACCGGCGTTGCAAGGTCAGCACGCTGCGCCGGGACGAGGCGACCGAGGACCTCGTTATCAGTTTCGAGGACGAGGACGGCGAGCTGCGCGAGGAGACCTACAACATGGTGGTGGTTTCGACCGCGCTGACCGCAGACCCGAAGGTGACCGCGCTGGCGCGGATGGTCGGGCTCGAAACCGACGAGCAGGGGTTTGTCCGGACCGACCCGCATGTGCCGATGCTCACCGGCCGCGAGGGTATCTTCGCCTGCGGCACGCTGACCGAGCCCAAGGACATCCCGGAGACGGTGACCGAGGCGACAGGGGTCGCGGCCGCGGTCGGGTCGCTTTTGGCGCCGGCGCGCAACACCCTGGTGACGAAGCACGAGTACCCGGCCGAGCGCGACGTGTCGCTTGAGGAGCCGCGGGTCGGCGTGTTCGTCTGCAACTGCGGCATCAACATCGGCGGGGTCGTGAACGTGCCGAGCGTGGTGGAGTATGCCCGGACCCTGCCCGGCGTGGTCTACGCCGAGGAGAACCTGTTCACCTGCTCGCAGGATACCCAGCAGAAGATAACGAAGACGATCGAGGAGCACCGGCTGAACCGGGTGGTGGTGGCGTCGTGCACGCCCCGGACCCACGAGCCGCTGTTCCAGGAAACGCTGGCCGAGGCCGGGCTGAACCCGCACCTGTTCACGATGGCCAACATCCGCGACCAGTGCTCGTGGGTGCACATGAAGGAGCCGGAGAAGGCGACCGAGAAGTCGAACGAGCTGGTCCGGATGGCGGTGGCCAATGCCCGGCTGCTCCGTCCGCTGCACTCGCTGCCCCAGAAGATCGTCCAGAAGGCACTGGTCATCGGAGGCGGCCTTGCCGGGATGACCGCCGCAATCGCCATCGCCGAACAGGGGTTCGAGGTGTTCCTGGTCGAGCGCCGGCACGAGCTGGGCGGCAACCTGCGCAACCTGCGCTACGACGTGCAGGGCGAAGACGTGCGCGAGCTGGTTGGTCGACTCAAGGTGCGGATCGAGGGCAACCCGCTCATCAGGCTGTTCACCGGGGCGGAGCTCGACGCCGTCAGCGGCTACGTCGGCAACTACCATTCGACCGTCCGGCAGGGCGACCGCGAAACCGTGCTCGAGCACGGGGTGTTCATCGTCGCGACCGGCGCGACCGAGTACCGGCCGCACGAGTACCTCTATGGCCAGGACGAGCGCGTCAAGACCCAGACCGAGCTCGAGCGGCTGATATCGGAGGACACGCCGCGGCTCAAGGGCGCCGAGCACGTGGTGATGATTCAGTGCGTCGGCTCGCGCGAGCCGGAACACCCTTGGTGCTCGCGGATTTGCTGCACCGAGGCGATCAAGAACGCGCTGCGGCTCAAGCGGCTCGAGCCGAGCCGGAACGTCTACATCCTGTACCGCGACATGCGCACCTACGGGTTCAAGGAGGCGCTGTACGGCGAGGCGCGCGAGGCCGGGGTGATGTTCGTCCGGTTCGACGAGGACCACCGGCCCGAGGTGACGAGGCAGGGCGAGCGGCTTCACGTGTCGGTGGATGACCCTGTGCTGAAAGCGCGGCTGGGCATCGACGCCGACCTGGTCGTGCTGTCGTGCGGCGTGGTCCCGGCCGAGACCAACCCGAAGGTAGCCCGGCTCCTGAAGGTACCGACCAACGAGGACGGTTTTTTCCTCGAGGCCCACGTCAAGCTGCGTCCGGTGGACTTCACTACCCGCGGCGTGTTCATGGCCGGGATGGCGCACAGCCCGCGCCGCATCCCCGAAACGGTCGCCCAGGCTTACGCGGCCGCGGCCCGGGCCTGCTCGGTGATCAGCCACGAGGAGCTTTTGACCGAGGCGGTGGTCGCGCACGTCAACGAGCGCTGGTGCACCGGCTGCGGGACCTGCGAGGAGATCTGCCAGTACGAGGCGGTGCGGGTGAACCCGGATACGGGCAAGTCCGAGGTGACCGCGGTGCTGTGCCAGGGCTGTGGCGCCTGCGCGATGGCCTGCCCGTCGGGCGCGATCGAGCTGGGCGGTTTCCGCGCGCGGCAGATGATTTCGATGGTGGACGCGGCGTTATGAAGTGCTGGAGGCTAGATGGCTGATTTCGAACCGAGGATTGTCGGATTCCTGTGCAACTGGTGTACCTACGCGGGCGCGGACCTGGCCGGCACGTCGCGGATGCAGTACCCGCCCAACATGCGGCCCATCCGTGTGATGTGCTCGAGCTCGGTGGACTCGGTCTACATCCTCCGGGCGCTGCTCGAGGGCGCGGACGGCGTGTTCATCGGCGGCTGCCACCCGGGCGACTGCCACTACGTCTCGGGCAACTACAAGGCCCGGCGCCGGATGGTGCTGTTCAACTCGATAATGAGCTCGCTCGGGCTGGATACCGACCGGGTCTGGCTGCGCTGGATTTCGGCGGCCGAGGGGCGGAAGTTCGCCGACACGGTGTCGGCGATGACCGAGGCGGTGCGGAAGAAGGGGCCGAGCCCGTTCCGCGAGATGTGGGAAGTCTAGGATGAATGGCATTCTCAAGGTAGCCGACAAGAACCCGGAAGGGACGATTCGCGCGCTGCTGGCCGGCTGGCTCGAGTCCGGGCGGGTCACGGCGGTGCTGGTGCCGGCGCTGGCGAGGACCGGCGCGGCGACGATGGCGCTGGTGTCGGACGCCGCCAAGCTGGTGGGTACGGCGCCGCTGCTGCCGGCGATGGCCACCAACGCCGCCTCGACGGTGC
>JAFGQF010000045.1 GCA_016935775.1 Caldifarciminota bacterium | reverse complement strand
GCAGTTCGACCATCTTGCCTGCTACGAGCAGTTGCGCGAGTTCCGACGCGAGGGCCGGGTCAGCCAGTTCATCTGCGGCCTGTGCGTGCGGGCCTGCGGCCCGCGCCTTGCTCAACGGGTGTAGCGGAAGTCCCGGCCGACCGAAATGAACAGGCTCAACCGCGGCGCGGCGTAGCTGAACGACTCCGGCTTGGCGAAGTCGGCCACGCCCAACCGGCAGACAACCGGCCCGACCGGCGTGTCGGTCCGCAGGGTCAGGCCCGCGCTCCAGTTCAAATCGGTCAGCGGGTCGGCCCGCTGGACCAGCACGTCCGGCCGTACGAAAGTCGCGACCGTGGCGAACGCGCCGAGGAACAGCGGGTACTCATCCTGGCCGAACAGGTCCACCACCCGGACATCGAAACTGCCCTGGACCAGCGCCTTGTAGGGCGACACGAACTCGTCCCGGCCGAATCCGGGCAGGTCCTCGGCCCCGGCCCGGAAGTACTCGGCGAAGAGCGAGTCGCCGAGCGTGAAGCCCAGTTCCCAGCCGCCGCTCAGGAACAACCGTCGCCCCAGCCCGACCGTGCGCCCGGACCGCAGTTCAACACGGGCCATCTCGCCCCGCTCCCCGAACAGGCCGGTCGAGTAGAGCGCGTCGAGCACGACGTGGGAACCGGCAGAAGGCAGCCAGGGACTGACCCGGTTGTCGTATTCCAGCTGGAAGAGCGGCCCGGCCACCAGTTCCGAACCGGGCAACGCCTCGAGCGCGGGCGGCGCGCGGTCCGGCACGAGGTAGCCGGCACGGTAGGCGGTGAGCCCGAACTTGAAGAACGCGTTCCGGCCCAGGACGTAGCCCGCCTCGGCGATGCCGCCCCGGTAGTCGATGCCGTAGTCGGCCTGCACCCGGCCCCGCTCGTAGTACTGCCGGTCAACCTTGCCCCAGAACCCGTCCACCCGGTACCCGAACGGCAGCATGAACAACCTCGTGCCGGTCAGGCCGAAGCGAAACTCGGTCGGGTCGCCGACGTGCAGCGCGGCGCGGATGCCCGCGCCCGAGCCGCCGAGGTTGCCCTGGCCCACCTCGAGCCCGAGCCCGACATTGTCGACGTTGTCGTAGCGGATTCCCAGCGAGTAGAAACCGTAGGCCCGCTCCTGCAACTCGACAACCACGTCCACCGACTCGGCCGGGCCGAACTCCAGCCGGTAGTTCACATCCTCGAACAGCCCGGTATGGAACAGCCGGACCAAATCCTCGCGCAACCGCCGGAAGACCAGGTAACCGCCGGCCCGCGTCTGGAGCAACGGCCGGAGCGTGGACTTTCTGGTTACCGACAGTCCTTCGAGCCTCACCGAGCGCACCATTGCCAGCGGCCGGGTCTCGACCGGGTTGCGCTCCCGCACCGGCCGCTGGCCGGCCAGCCGGGCCGCTATCCCGGGCAGGGCCGCGCGCGCCGCCTCTTCGCCGGCCCGGACCAGCTCCGCGGCCCGGGCAAAATCGGAATGGCTGAACGGGTCCACGTCCGGTTCGATCACAATGTCGGCCAGGGCCCGCTGGCGGGCCAGGTCCTCGACCCCGACGATGTCCATGCTGCGCGAGGCCACGTCAATCAGCGAGATTCCGGCCTCGGGCGTGTGCTTCATCGTCAGCACCGCGATGATGAAGTCCGGCTCGAACTCCAGCAGGGGTTCGACCGGCAGGTACTGCTGCACCCCGCCGTCCACCAGCTCCATCGAGTCGAGCAGCTCGGGCGCGAACACGCCGGGGATGGCGATGCTCGCCCGTATCGCCTGGGACAGCCGGCCGCGCCGCATCACCTGCAGCCGGCCGGTCACCAGGTCCACCGCCACGGCGCGGTACGGCGTCGGCAGCCGGTCGAAATCGAACCCGGTGTTGTACTCGGTTTCGGACAAGAGGTCCATCAACAGGAACTCGACGTTCTGCAACGGCACCAGCCCGCCGGGCAACGACGGGAACAGGTTGCGGTGCCCGAGTTGCAGGATGTAGCGCTGCGCCTGCTGCCGCTCGGGCAGGTAGCGCGCCCCGAACGGCACCCCGGAACTGAACAGCGTCCCCCAGTCGGCGTTGACCGCGATGCTCTCGATCTCCGCCGGGCTGTAACCCGCCGCGTACACCCCGCCGACCATCGCGCCCATCGAGTTGCCCGACACCGCCACCGGCACGATGCCCTCCTCGACCAGCACCTTCAGCACACCGATATGCGCCAGGCCCAGCGCCGCGCCCCCAGACAGCGCCAGCCCGACCCTTGTCGGTTCGGCCCGGCTCGGCCCGGCCGGCTGGCCGAGCGCCAGCCCGGCCAGCAACAAGAGCGCGGTTCCCACGCGGAGCATCCCCGCATTCTAGGTGACCGGGAGCCGAAGGCAACTCCCGGCTTTGCGCCCACTCCGGGGACGGTATAATCGGGCGTGGAATGCCGGGCCTGCCCGCTCGAATGCCGCGCCGACCGCGCGGCCGGCCGTGGCGCGTGCGGCGCCAACGACCGGTTCGAGGTGTCCAACATCCAGCTACACCTTTGGGAAGAGCCGCCGATTTCCGGCATGCGCGGCTCGGGCACGGTCTTCTTCTCCCACTGCAACCTCCATTGCCGGTTCTGCCAGAACTGGGAAATCTCCCAGCTCGGCCGCGGTCGGGCAATCACCGATGCCGAACTCGAATCCGCCATCCTCGGCCTCGTCGAACAGGGCGCGCACAACGTCAACCTCGTATCCCCGACCCAGTACACCGACCAACTCGTGCCCCTGCTCGAACGGCTCGTCCCGCGCCTGGCCGTGCCGGTAGTCTGGAACTCCAACGCCTACGAGAAACTCGACCGCATCCAGCGGCTCGAGGGTCTGGTCCGCGTCTGGCTGCCCGACATCAAGTACCAGGACGACGCGCTCGCCCGGCGATACTCGTCCGCGCCCGGCTACTTCGGCTTCGCCTCGGCCGCGGTCAGCGAGATGGTCCGCCAGGTCGGCGCCAACGATTGCGACGACGAGGGCATCCTTCGCTCCGGCATCATCGTCCGCCACCTCGTCCTGCCCGGGCACTCAGACGACAGCATCCGCATCCTCGACTGGATTGCGCAGGAACTCGGCACCGGGGTCGCAATCAGCCTGATGGCCCAGTACTACCCGGCCCACCGCGCCGCCGAACTCGAAGGAATGAACCGCCGACTCCGGCCCTCCGAGTACGCCCGGGTCCGCGACCATCTCGAAGAGCTCGGTTTCGAAACCGCCTTTGTCCAGCAGCTCTCCTCCGCCTCGTCCGACTACACCCCGGACTTCACCTGACCCGGTCCGACAGGCCCGGGCCAACCGCCGAGTGCGCCAGGCCGGACACGGGATGCCCGGCGGACCGCCCCTACCCGTACCGCCGGATACTCCACTCCCTCTTGGCGCTCTTGGCGGTCTTTGGCTCCAATGGGCTCCAAGGAGACGTTACCCATATTCCCGGGATTGACAGCGATGCACCATGGCACTACACTCGCGTGACCGGAGGACGCAGGATGCGTATAACGTCGGCCCGAACCTACCTGACCGCGATACTCCTGGCCCTGGCCGCAACGGCCGGGGGGCAGGTCGACACGGTCTGGGTAAGGCGGCTTGCCGGCAGCGGCAACGGCGATGACCGGGTCCGGGCCGTGGCCGCCGACCAGCAGGGCAACGTGTTCGCCGCAGCCAGCAGCGAGCCGGGCGACAGCTCGATGGCCATCACGACCGCCAAGTACTCGCCCGATGGCGTGCTGCTCTGGACGCGCCGGTTCACCGGCTACGGGTACGAAGAACCGGTCGACGTGGCGGTTGACCCGGCCGGCAACGTCGTCGTGCTCGGCTGGTCGTACCACGACTACGAGGAAGACATCGTCGTGCTCAAGTATGAGCCCGACGGCGACTCCTGCTGGGTGCGGTACTACGCCGAAGGAGTGTGGGCCGACATCCCGTCCGACCTGCTGGTGGACGATACCGGCAACGTCTACGTGGTCGGCGCGTGCGAGTCCGAGCAGGACTACGAGGACATCCTGCTGGTGAAGTACTCGCCGGCCGGGGTACGGCTGTGGGACCGGACGTACGACTACCAGCGGAATGAGGACTTCGGCATCGCCGGCGTACTCGACCCGGGCGGGTACGTCTACGTGGTCGGGACCGGGGTGAACAACAACGAGGGCGACTTCGACATCCAGGCGCTCAAGTACGGCCGGGACGGCAGCCTGGCCTGGGCACGGACGTTCCGTGGTCCGGATGAGTGCGAGGACAGCGCGGTGGCGGCGGCAGTGGACCCGCAGGGCAACCTGGTGCTGGCCGCGTGCACCTTTCGGTCCGACGACAGCAGCGGCCACATCGTGGTCAAGTACAGCCCGGCCGGGGATACGCTCTGGTCCAGGCGCCGGGTGGCGCGAAGGGACGCGAACGCGCCGGTGGCAGTGGCAGCCGACCAGTCGGGGAATGTCGTTGTCGCCGGCAACGAAGGCGACATGTACCTGGTGGTGAAGTACTCGCCGGCGGGTAGCCTGCTGTGGGAGCGCAGCTACGCGGGGCCAGAGGAAGACGACAGCCTGGCGGCGATGGTCCTGGACGAGTCAGGCAACATCTTCGTCACCGGACTGAGCTGGCGGAGACTGGGGCCGGACGTCGCCACGGTGAAATACTCCTCGTCCGGGGAAGAACTCTGGGCCCAGCGCTGGACCCCGCCCGATTCGCTTCGAGCGTACGGCTGGGCCGCCTGCCGGGCCGGGTCGGACATCAGTATCGGCGGATACTACCAGTTCCGAACCAGGTACCGCTGGTACGACAACGGGGTTCTGTTCAGGTACGGCCCGGCGGGGGACCGGCGCTGGTACCAGTCGCTGTCCACCCCGGGCCGGAGCGACTCCCGGGCAAACGACGTAGCCTTTGACCAGGACGGCAATGCCGTCGTGGCGGGGTACCTCGACGCGGCCAATGAAGCGAACGGGTTCCTGGTGGCGAAGTACTCGGCGGCGGGCGACTCACTGTGGGCGCGAGCGTACCACCATCTTCCCCATATGGACGACGAAGCGCTGCGGGTCGCGACCGACCAGGACGGCAACGTCTACGCCACCGGGACCTGCGAGACCGACACCTGCGGGCTCGACTACCTGACCGTCAAGTACGACTGCTGGGGCGGTCTTGCCTGGGCGAACCGGTACAACGGACCGGGCAACGGCGACGACATCCCAACCGGCTTGGCCGTGGACCGGTCCGGCAACGTGCTGGTGACCGGGAAGAGCATGGGTGACGGCACACAACTCGACTACGCGACGGTCAAGTACTCGCCTGCGGGCGCGGAACTCTGGGTCAGGCGCTACGGAGGCACGGCGTCTTACGACGACGTGCCTTGCGCGGTCCTGTTGGACTCGACCGGAAGAGCATGCGTCGTCGGGTATTCGCGGGAGGAGGAGCGCGACGTGTCTCTCTCGGCTACGATCATCATGTACGACCCGGAGGGCGAGGTGTCCTGGATCACGCATTGCGCCAACCCGGACACGCTTGGCCGCTACTTCTACGCTTATGCCGCCTGCATGGGGCCAACCGGGGACATCTACGTCGGAGGCCCTGGCTATCGGGCGCTCCTGGCCGCGAGGCTGGACCCTGAGGGAGATACGCTGTGGGTACGGCGGATGGCATTCGACAGCGGCGGGAACTTCTCTGCCGGAGCGGTGGACAGCACTGGCAGGTTCTACGCAAGCGGGTACACCTACTGCAACGACTGGTCCAACTACCTGACGGCAGCCTTCGGGCCGAACGGCGACTCCCTGTGGCTGCGGCTGTATGAGGGCAGCTCAGGCACGCATGACGATGCCAAGGACAATACCACCCTCGGCACCGAGCTTTTTGTGACCGGGACCTGCTACAACCGGACCGGGGGCGCTGATGCCACCACCATCGCCTACGATTCGCTGGGAAACGTGGTTTGGATGGACACGTTCGACTGCCAGGGTTCAAGCGAAGCCGGTCAGGCGGTCGCGAGCGGACCCGGTGCCCGCCTGGCCGTGGCCGGGAGCGGCGAGGTCGACGATACGGACGACGCAATCCTGGTCATCGTGTACGCACCACGAGTCGGGCTGGTCGGCTGGGCACCGTTGGCCGCGCCCGAAGGCCGGCAGACCATCGTCGCCCGGCCGAGCCTGTTCCGGGACCAAGTGCGCCTGGAGGTACGAGGCCGTTGCGACACGCCGCAGCACCTGCAAGTGTTCGACCGCGCTGGTCGGCTGGTGCGGACGCTCGAGCTTCAAACTGGCGCCAGCGCTACGGGCAGGTCGGTCTCGTGGGACGGTCGCGACGACGAAGGCGTGCCGGTGGCTGACGGCGTCTACTTGGTTCGGGTTCCGGAGACCGGCGGCTGGCGGGCAGGTGATGACATCTGCAAGGTCATCAAAGCGCGCTAGCCATGGATAGCAGAGTCCGTTTCGTGTCCGTACCGCAGCGCGAGAGAAGGTGATGCCTATCGACTCTGCACTGGTCCCGCGCTGAACGACAGGTCCCTTGTCCGATAACCTGACCCGAGGGAGGTTGCTTTGAGATACGCCAGCAAGGTAGCAGGGTTCGTTGGAGCCGTTGTCGTGTTCTATATGCTGTGCCCCGCCGGTCTGACCGCTGCCGACTGGGAGCGGAGCTTCGACCTTGGCAGTCCGGGGGGTGACAACTGGGCGGTGGCAGTGGCCGAGTTCGCCGGGTACGTCTGGACTCTCGGAACCTGTGAGAACGATGCCGGGCGGAAGGTCGCAGTCCTACTCAATCACGATGGGGATGGCGGCAGCCAGAGGTACTGGGTCGATGAGGATGCCGGTGCGGACGTTCTCGCGGTTGACTTTGTGCTGGGCTGAGAGGGGACGCTACCCATATTCGCCGTGTCAAGCATCGCTGCCGGGAGCGTGATTGCCGGGAGCTGAGTCTGCGAGTTCGCAGTCAGCAGCCGTCGGAAAGGAGAAGTCGGGCGGTCTGGGACCGGAAGGACGAGCGCGGGTGCCGGGTATCGGCCGGTATCTACTTCTGCGAGTTGCAGGCCGGGAGTCAGACCGAGCGGAGGAAGCTGGTACTGGTGCGCTGAGCCTGCTCTCCTCCCCTGCCCGCCCGATTGACTTGACCCGGCCCGGTCCTAGAATCTCGCCTCTATGTGCGGAGTGCTGGGCCTCCTGTCGAGCGAACCGGCCGGCCCCCGGCTCATCGAAGGCCTGATAGCGCTCCAGCACCGCGGCCAGGACTCGGCCGGCATCCTCACCTCGGACACCACCTTCCATCTCAAAAAGGGCAACGGCCTGGTCGCGTCCGTCTTCAACGAGAAGAACCTCGCCCGGCTGACCGGGAACTCCGGCATCGGCCACGTCCGCTACCCGACCATCGG
>JAFGQF010000231.1 GCA_016935775.1 Caldifarciminota bacterium | reverse complement strand
TTGGGCCTCAGCATGAGGTTCACGTTCTCGACCGTCTGCCCCGCGCGCACCTCGACCGCTCGCGGCAGAGTCTGGCGGACGTAGTGACGGGCCTCGGCGGTCACCCGGTAGGCGCCCGGCACGAGCCCGCGCAACGTGTAGTCGCCGCGCTCGTCGGTGCGGACCCGGCGCCGGCAACCTTGGCTCACCGCGACGACTGCGGCGTGGCGGAGCGGTTCGCCGGTTACCGCGTCGGTCACCCTGCCGGTGATGGCGCCCGGTTCGGGCCGGGACGGGCGCTCGAGCGCGAAGTCGGTTCCGCGGGTGATTTCGCCTTCGCGCACGCCGACCGGCCCCTGCCTTGCGGGCAGGTAGCCGCGGGCCGAAACCGAAACCTCGTACCGTCCCGGCTCGAGGTTCTCGATGACGTAACCACCGCGGGCATTGGCTTGGGCCCGGCCGACGTCGTTGCCCGAACGGGCGAGCACCATCGCGCCGGCGACCGGTTCCCCGGTCCGCGCATCGGTCACCGTCCCGGCGATACCGCCGTCGGCCAGGGCGGCCCCGGTCAGCACCAACAGGCAGGCGAGAGCGGTCAGTGTCTTCATGGTTTCCTCCGGTCTGGTTTGGTGAACATCATCCCGGGGAATGCACTCGCCGTGCCATCGGTCAAGCGCCCGAAATTATGCGACTTGGCCCGCTGGCGCCGACACCGCCGGCCCGGCCGGACCGGTTGTGTACCGGGCAGTGCAGTTCAGCGCCTAGCCCAGCGTGTCGTCGTAGTAGTCCACCCGGCCGATACCGAACGGGTAGCTGGCCAGCATCCTCAGGTCACCGCCAGCCTCGATGACCACCAGGACCAGCGCATCCACCAACCCCAAGCTGCGGCCGAGCTTGCCGGCTTCCTGCCGGGCTTCGGCCCGGCGTGTCGGGTCCGGTATCCGGGCAACGACCAGTTGTGGCTCGAACCCACTGTTGAGCAGGCTCAGCACCTCGCAGCCGTGCAGGGTCCGGTGCAACTCGACCAGCTCATCACGGCCCCTGTCAACCGGGCAGACCAACCGGTCCCCGGCCTCGACGTACCGGTGGAAGTCGACCGCGACCGGCGCGATACGGCGTCGGACCTGACTGATGAAGGCACCGACATTCTCCAGTTCGCCCAAGGTCGCGGGCGTGAACGGCTCGAGCAGCGGGATATGGGGTCTTACCTGGTAGAACAGCGGGTCGTACTTCTCGCGCAGGGCAAGAAGCTGCTCCTGGTTGTCCAGCTTCGGGACAACCACGATGCCGTACCGTAAGGCACTCAACAGGATGATTTTACCACGGAACCGAGCCTTGACAAGACCGGGCGCTCAGGTGATTCAAGACAGGGGCCGGCTCGGCGGGCCTTGACAGCCGGCCTGTCATCCGAATAATGCCCGGGTCAACAAAGGAGGATAGAATGACCCGAGTGACAGTAGTGACAGTGCTGATGCTCGCCTGCCTGGCGCTGGTTTTCACCGGCTGCCCGAAGAAACAGACCGTCGCGCTCCCCGACTACGACATCCTCGTCGCCGCGGACGGCTCGGGCGATTTCGAGAGTATCGGCGCCGCGCTGATGGCCGCCGACGAGGGCGACGTCATCTTCGTGCGTGCCGGCACCTATTACGAGGACGTCGAGGTCGAAACCGACCGGGTCAAGCTCATCGGCGCCGGGCCGGATCGGACCGTGATCGACGCCGACGGCGAATACGCGGCGGTCACCATCGACGCCGACAACTGCCGGGTCGAGGGCTTCTGTCTGCGCGGCGCGGACTCGCACGGCGCCTACGTCAGGGACGGCCACCACGCAATCCAGCACTGCCTCATCATCGAGAACGGCGACCGCGGGGTCTATTTCTCGAGCTTCTCGGGCGAGCCGTCGGCCGTGATCGACCATTGCACCATCGTCGAGAACGAAGTCTCGGGCATCTACATCCCGGCCCAGACATCGAAGACGCGCGTCACCAACTGTATCATCGCCGGCAATGGCCGGGGTATCGTCGCCGACGACGACGAGGGACTGATGACCGTTGACTGGAACTGCGCGTGGGAAGACGGCGACGAGTTCGACCGCGTCGAGGAGAGCCTCGGCGAGAACAACATCATCGAAGACCCGAACCTGGACCGGAGCTTTCAACCCGGTCCCGGTTCACCCTGCATCGGCGCCGCGTCCGACGGAACCAACATCGGCTGTTTCTAGCAGAACGGTAATGGGGACATGACCCGCTTTCCGTCCTCGGAAACCGGGATCGTGTCCCCGTTCTGCCGTTACCGTTCCAGGTAGCTCTTGTCGAACACGCCCGGGGGGACCGTAACGTCGAGTTCGATTTCCGTGAACTCCATCTCGGTCCAGGTGTCGGAGCGGAGCCGGTTGACCATCCGGACTCGGGTCGGGAAGTTGCGGCCGGCGATCCGCCGGAAGTCCTCGACCCGCATCTCCTTGAGCAGTTTGCCCGAGGCCGCGTAGTACTCGACCCGGCGCGGGATGAACCCGGCCGTGTCCACCCAGGCCCGCTGCCGGGCGTAGTCCACGTCCGGCCGGAGCGCGGTGAGCTCAAGCACCACCGTGGTTTTTCCGCCGGCCGTATCGGTGCCGGCGAGTTCCGCCGAGTAGTCGTCCCGGAGCCGCGCGTTGCCGGCCGCGTCCGAGTAGGAGAAGTCCGAGCCCATCAGCGACTGGCGCAGCATGTGACCGGCGAGCTTTGTGCTCTTGCCCACCTCGGGCAGCCACATCCACATCTCGTCCCCGAGCTTCAGGAACCGGGTGTCGCGGTCGCGCGCCGGCGCGGTGAACTCGATATAGGCCTTGTCCGCGCCTTCACCCCAGCCCCGGAACTCCTTGGTCCGCACCTGGCCGCCGAGGCTGATGGTCATCTTAGCCTCGTAGCGCATCGAACCCGCGACCGTGTTTTCATCCAGCCGGGCGACAATCTCGTCGGCCGTCAGCCCGAACGCCCCGACCGGCACCAGCAGCGCCAGCAGTAAGCCCGTCTTAATCCTTCCGCCTTCATCCTTCATCCTTGTCCTCAAATCGTTCTCAGCGCCTCGGCCGGGCTCAGCCTGCCGGCCTGGCGCGCCGCCATCACCCCGACCGCGAGACTCAGCACCAGCCCGAGCAGGAAGCTCACCACTACCGCCAGCGCGGTCAGCTGCGGATGCACCAGCCCGGCGATCAGAGTTGGGTTGGCGTCGCCGCCCATCGCGCTGCTGAAGTCGACGCCGTGGGGCGCGAGTGCCAGCACCAGCGCCGAGCCGAGCAGCACGCCGGCGATGCTGCCCGCGAGCCCGATGAACCCGGATTCGAGCACCAGCACCCCGAGCACCGACCGCTCGCTCATCCCCAACGCCTTCATCATCCCGATTTCCCGGGTCCGCTCGAAGACCACCATCAGCATAGTGTTGATTATCGCCGTGCTCGCCACCAGCAGGATTACGAGGTAGATGATGAAGTAGATTGCCTCGGCCATCGACATATAGGCCATTATCGGGTCCGACTTCATCCCGAGCACGGCCACGCCCTCGTACCCGGCGTCCGCGAGTTCCTGCCGCAGTTGCCCGGCCAACACCGACGCCCGGCCCGGGTCATCGAGCATCAGGATGACCTCGCTCGCCCGGTTCTCGAGGTCGAGCAATCGCCGGGCCGCGGTCAGGCTGATGAAGAAGTGCGTGCCGTCGAGCTGGCCCACGCCCGACTCAACGATGCCCCGGACCAGCAGGTTGGCGCCGGTCGGCGAGCCGTAAGCGGTCTGAGTGATGAGCACCAGCGTGTCGCCGACCCCGATGCCGAGCTTGTTTGCCAGGCCGCGGCCCATCAGCAGTTCGTCGCCGGCCCCGGACAGGTACTGCCCTTCGGCGATCACTTCCTGCAGGCGAAGGATGTCCCGCTCGGCCTCGGGCTCGATGCCCAGGCCCATCGCCGGAACGTTGTTGCCGTCGTGGTCGAGCAGCACCCCGAACCGGATGCGCTTCGAGCTCGCCCGCACCCCGGGCAGGCCGGCAATGATGGAGTCGAGTTCCGGCCCGGCGTCAATCGCCTCGGACAGTGGCAGGAGCCGTTCCTGGCGCAGGTAGTCTTCGTCGGCGATGCGCAGGTGCCCGGTCTTGAGCCGGGCGGTGTTGTCCGCGGTCTGGTCGAGCATGCCGCGGATGAACCCTTGGGCGAAGACGATCAGCGCCAAGGCGATGACGATTGCCAGCGCCGAGAGCACGCTGCGCCGGGTATTGCGGGTCAGGTTCCTGAGCGCCATCCGCGCGATGTAGCTCACCGTTCCTCCCTAAACGTGGCGCAGGGCCTCGGCCGGCTGGACCCGGGCCGCCCGCCGGGCCGGCAACAGGGTCGCCAGCAGCGAGATTCCGATTCCCAGCAGCGCCACCTGCAGGACGAACAGCGGGTCCACTTCGGTGTAGAGAATCATCCGCATCGGCAGGATTTGCTCGAACCCCATCATCAGGCCGGTCAAGTCAATCGCCAGCAGATCGAGGAGAACCGACGCGCCCACGCCGATGACGACACCGGCCAGGCTGCCGAAGAACCCGATCAACCCGCCCTCCCACAGGAACAGCGTCACCACCTGGCGCGACCCAAACCCCAGCGCCCGCAGCGTGCCGATCTCGCGGGTCCGCTCCATCACCGCCATCAGCATCGTGTTGACGATGCCGACCGCGGCGATGACAATCACGACCATTATCAGGATGAACCCGGCGGCGCGCTTGGTGCCCGTTATCTGGAACACCAGTTCGCCCAGTTCTCGCCAGGTCCACGCCTCGAGTGCTTCGAACCCGGCCTGCTCGAACCGCTTCTTCGCCGGCGCCGCCGCCGCCATCCCGTCCAGCCGCACCGCGATCTCGGTCACCGCGCCGTCCATCCCGAGCAGATCGTCGGCGGTGCCGAGCGGCATCACGACCGCACTCATGTCAATGAACATGTCGGCCGTGCCCAGCAGGCCGACCACGGTGAAGTCGAGCGCGTTCCACGAACCGGCCCGGGTCCGGGCCAGCACGGTCACGTAGTCACCGGTGTCCACCCCGAGGTCGTGCGCCAGATTCTGGCCGACGAGCAGTTCCAGCCGGTCGCGGAAGAACCTCCCCCGGCTCACCGCCGCCGGGTAGTCGAACACCCGGCCGTCGGTCGCGGTGTCGATGCCGATTCCGACGACCGGCAACTGGTCAACGCCGTTGCCGAGCTCGCCGCGGAACCACGTCCGGGGCGCGGCCCGGCCGAACCCGAGCTCGTCCTCGAGCCGGCGCATCACCGCTCCGGGCTGCTCGATGACGACATCCACCGGCATCGCGTTCTCCTCGTCGCGGTAGCCGGCGGCGTGGATTTTCAGGTGCCCCGCTTCCTGGTCCACGAAGTTGCGCATCGAGTACACCTCGAACCCGCCCATGAAACTGTCCATCAGGATCATGTACCCGAGCCCGAACGCAATCGCGGCAAAAGTTATCAGCGTCCGGCGCCGGTGCCGGAACACATTGCGCCAGGCCAGCCGCAGCAGCCTCATCCCGGCCTGCCTTCGGTTCCCGGGCCCCTGCTTTCACTGTTCTGACTTCTGACTTCTGATTTCGTCCTGTCCTCAGCCACCCTGCCGTCGTGCAGCACCACCAACCGGCGGGCGAAGTCCATCACCATCTTGTCGTGGGTCGAAAAGATGAAAGTGATGCCGAGGTCGCGGTTCAGCTCGCGCATCAGTTCGAGGATGCCCTCGCCGGTGGTCGAGTCGAGGTTGGCGGTCGGCTCGTCGGCCAGCACCAGCTTCGGGTTCTTCACCAGCGCCCGGGCCACCGCGACCCGCTGCTGCTGCCCGCCCGACATCTCGGCCGGCCGCCGGTCCAGGTAGTCGCCCAGCCCGACCTTCTCCAGCAGGCTCACCGCTTTCTCGCGCCGCTCATCGGCCGGTCGCTTCAGCAGGACCAGCGGCAGCTCGACGTTCTCGAACGCCGACAGCACCGGCACGAGATTGAACGTCTGAAACACGAACCCGATGTCCTGCTTGCGCACCTCGGCCCGCTCCTCGCGGCTCAGGCCCGCCACCGGCCGGCCCGAGATGAACACCTCGCCCGAGCTCGGCTCGTCGATGCAGCCGATGATATTCAGCAGGGTGGTTTTGCCCGAGCCCGATGGGCCGACGATGGCGGCGAATTCCCCGGGCCTCACCGCCATATCCACGTCGTGCAGCGCCGGGTGGTCAACCTTGCCCACCCGGTAGGATTTGCTCACTTCCCGCGCCTCGACCACGTACCCGTCGGGTGTTTCAGCCATCACGCCTCCCGGTGCAAGGTATTATCCTGCATAAGCTTAGCGGCGGAGAAGCCCGCCCGTACAGGTCACTATAGTGCCCGAATCGCTCACTGTCAAGCCCTGCGCGGGCAGGCGACCGATAGCCATAAATTGCGCCTTTGCGGCAGCTTACCGCCCGGGAACGCCCGGCAACAACCCCAACCTCCCGACAAAAGGCGGCTTAGCCGACCCGGGACCGCCCGGACGAACCGCGCGACAGGGGTGCCCGGCCCGTAACCCGAACCCGGTCAAGGACCTAGCCGACAGGCAATATTACATAATATCTTTGCGAGCGTGTCAGCGCATCGTAAGCCACGCATATGCGTAACTTACAGAATCTGGCAAACTTGCTTGACACTGTTTGGTGTAGCCGATACTCTGGAACTGGTAGTGCCGGCGGGTACATACCGGCAGCACCCTGACTACCCTGAATCCGGAAACCGAGATTGAACCGGCATTCGGTTCCTGGCCGGTTTTGACGTGAACTCGCTTCACGGGCTTTCTTGCAGGAACCATCGTCCTCTTTTGTTGGCGCCCCGGCTTCGGTCGGGGCGTTTTTTCTTTTGCCGGCGGTTGAAGCATGCCTGTTCTCCGGCTAATCTGATATAGTGCCTTCCACCGCCAAC
>JAFGQF010000044.1 GCA_016935775.1 Caldifarciminota bacterium | reverse complement strand
CTGCCGGCCAACACCGGCGTGATGGGGCTGTCGGTCTCCGGTGCGGACAATCGTGTCGTGCTGGCCGCGACCTCGTACGGGATGTACCGGACGACCGACGCGGGCGGGACCTGGACCGCGGTCGGCGGCGGGCTGATGAGCGGGGTCCAGGGCGTCGCCTTTTCGCCCGCGGACCCGGCGAACGCCTGGACCGTGGGCCGGAGCGACTCCATCCGGGTCTTTGTCTCGACCGATACCGGCCGCACCTGGACAAGCCCGGTGCCGGGCTACGTCACCAACAAGACCGCGTACCTCGTCCCCGACCCGGGCGATGGCGCGACCGCCTGGGTGAGCGCGATGACCGGCGTCTTCCGCTCGACCGACCTTGGCGCCAACTGGCACGAGGCCCACGCCGGCCTGTGCATCGGCCGCGTGCCCTGCATCAGCGCGAGTCCCGAGGACCCGCGCCGGCTGTACCTCGAGGCCGACGACAACGGCGTCTTCCGCAGCGAGACCGGCGGCGACTCGTGGGCGCGGTGCAGTGATTTCCTCGAGTGCGGCAACATCTGCGCCATCGGGGTCGCGAGTGCGACCGACCGGGACGTGCTCTACGCGCTCGAAGGCTCGGGCTGAGGGAACTCCGAGCTCTTCCGGAGCTCGGACGGCGGCGCCGTCTGGACACAAATCGACTCCTGGCTCGACGAGGGCGGAACCTGCATCGTTCACCCGGAAGACCCGGCGCTGGTGCTCTACGGCGGGCAGGGGACATCGTCGAACAGCAACTGGTCGTTCGGAATCTGCCGCTCGACCAACGGCGGCACGAGCTGGCAGCGGAGTTTCATCAACCAGGACCTGCGCGGGTGCTGCCGCAGCCTGGCGGTCGCGCCATCGGGCCCGGACACGGTCTGGGCCGGGGGCTGGATAGCGGGCGCGGGCGCGCTGGCGCTCTCGACCGACCGGGGTGCGACGTGGAACCGGCTCGGCGCCGCGCCGGCCGAATCGGTCTTCGGCATCGCGGTCCGGCCGGACAACGCCGGCCGCCTGTTCGCGGCGACCACCGGCGGCGTGTATCGCACCACCGACGCGGGAGCGACGTGGTCGCGCGTGCTGAGCACGCCCGGGATGCGGGCCGTGGCGGTCAGCCCGACCGGGCCGGACACGATTGCGGCGGCCGGGGAAGAGGGTGCGTTCCTCAGCCTCGATGGGGGCGCGAACTGGACCCAGGTCAATGAAGGACTGGACGTTATCGAGGTGATGTGCCTCCTTTTCGCGGGCGTGGACCGGGGCGAGCTGTTCGCGGGCACGGCCGGCGGCGCGGCGTACCGGTGGAGCTTCCAGACAGGAGTCTGGGAGGAGACAAGGCTCAAGGCGGAAGCCCGGGTGCCGAGCATCGTCCGGAACTCGCTCGTCATCCCGGAATCCCCAATGCCCAAGTCCCAGTGCCCAATGCTGCTGCTGGACATTGGCGGGCGCAGGGTGATGAAACTTCAGCCCGGCGTGAACGACGTGTCGCACCTGGCCCCGGGCGTGTACTTTGTCAAGGATGAAGGCGGAAGGCTGAAGGATGAACCGGGCAGCCGGATGGCCGTCCGCAAGGTCATCATCCAGCGATAGGGAAGAGGACGGCTACTCAACGGCGGCGGGGCTACCCGCCGCCGTCTTCCGCAACTGCGGCCAAGGAAGGAGACTCTTGGTGCACGACAGGTCAGGGATGACAGGTCCTCCGGGTCGACGCCTTGCGCCCCGAGTCTGCTTCCCGCCGCCAGCCGGCGGCAGTGGGACGATGGCGGTCTGCAGTGTCGTCGCCCGGCGACAGGTTCTGCCACCACGGCATTGTGGCGGCGGGATGCGCAGACCATTGACAGGACCCGCTTCGGGCCTACACTGTGGCAAACAGGAGGTGGTGTGAAAAGTACCACCGGGTTCTGCTTGCTTGTCGCGACCGTCGTTCTGCTGCCTGGCTGCGGTCTCCTGCCCCCGTTCGCCCCCGAGGAACCTTGCGGCCCGGACAGCGGCAACGTGGGCGAGTTGTTGGTCTTCTCTGCAGTGACAACCGACCCTGACGGACAGGACGTGTCTTTCTGTTTCGACTGGGGTGACGGGACCCGCTCGGACTGGACACGGTTTGTGCCCGGTGGGCAACCGGTGCAGGCGTTCAAGTGCTGGGCCGACCCCGGGACATACAAGGTGAGAGCCCAGGCCCGCGACCCGCTGGGGATGGTGTCGTGCTGGTCAGCGGCTCACTCGCTTGCGGTCGCGCGACGGCCGGGCGGGTACCCGGACGAGGTGGTCGGGACCGTGAGCACCGGGGTTTCGCCATTCAGTCTATGTGTTCTGCCGGATGGCCGGTACGTCTACGTCTGCAACCGGGACGGTACCGTATCGGTGGTCTGTGTCCGTACCCTGGCAGTCGTCGCAACAGTCAGGACCGGGACCGGCACCGCATTCTGCTGTGCCCTGCCCGGTTCCGACTTCGTCTACGTCACCGACGAGGACAGGACGGTCCATGTCGTTCGCACCTGGGACAACTCGGTTGTCGCGCAGGTGACCGTGGGCGCGCATCCGCTCGGCATCGCGGCCGCGCCTGACGGCCGGCATGTCTACGTCGGGAACTGGGATGACGGGACCGTGTCCGTCATCCGCACGGCGGACAACACCGTGGTCGCGACCGTGGAGTGCGGTATGCACCCGTGGGGTCTGACCGTGTCCCCGGACGGCCAGTACCTCTACACCGGCAACGGCCACACCGATGACGTGAGTGTCATCCGGACGTTGGACAACACCCTGGTAGCCAACGTGCCGATTGCCCACGGGCCGGGCGACAACGCGATCACGCCCGATGGTCGCTGGCTGTGGCAGAGCTGCGGGTACAACCACGTCGGCGTCGTGGATCTGCGGTCGCGGTCTGTGTCCGGGTACGTGCCCTTTGGCACCTATGCGCAAGGCATAAGGTTCCTGCCCGGTGGCGAGTACTGCTACGTAGCTGATTACCGTGGCGACTCTCTCGGCGTGGTTCGCGCGTCGGACCGCACCATTGTCGACTACGTCAATCTGGGGACGATATCCGATCATGTCGCGGTTCATCCCGAAGGGGCGCTCGTCTTCGTTACGTGTCCGAGCATTGGCGGTATCCGAGTCATAGGGTACGGCAAAGGTCGGGGCGAGGAGGCTGTCGCCGGCTACTGACCGGCATTCCTCGGGCCAGGGTCATCTCCAGCGATAGGGCCGAGGTTCGACTTCAAGCGGCGGCGGGGCAACCCGCCGCTGCGCTTCGTGGCGTTGAATGGGCGGGCAGAAGGGCGCGGGAGACGAGGAAGGGGGTGGCCCCCGAGCTCAAGCACCGCGTCCTCTGCGGGTCCGGGACGGCAGCGCCGACCGTCGGGGCAGGGAGCGGGGTGATGAGCCGGACGATGGGTACCGAGACGGACCGGGAAGCGGGCAGGGAGACGGTCCGGCAAACGGGCAAGGAGAGGTAACGGGTTGCGGGTGCGGAGACAGGAGGGGAGGCAGGCCCGGAGGCGGGCCGGGAGCCGGGGAGGGATGCGGACCCGGACCCGAGGTCCGATGCAGGCCGGGATACGGAGAACGAGGCAGGCCAGGACGCGATTGGGGAGTCTGACCGGTACGCGGGCAAGGATACGGGCCGGTAGACCGGTGGGGACAGGGGTACGGAGCCGGGCCGGGACGTGGCCAGGTACGCGGGCCGGCAGGCGGCCGGGGATGCGGGCACGGACGCGGGCCGGGACGCGGAAAGGGGTATCCGGGGGGTGGACCCCGGAAACAGTCGATTCGCCTGAAGGGTCAACGACTTACAGAACATAGATGACTCGATGCAATAATCCGGGCCGTTTCGGACAATAGTAGTAGGAGAATCTGCGAAAGCCCGGGCAGCGTTCCCGGGCAGGGGCGGAGCCTGGACGCGCGGCGACGCGCTGGAGCAGAAGGCCGGATGAAACCACAGATGAACACAGATGCACGGGCAGATGTCAGACGACGAGCGATGCACGATGAGCCAGTTCAGCCGTCAGCCGTCGGCTGTCCGGAAGGTCATCGTCCAGCGGTAGCCGACCGCCCGGTCCGTTGACCGGGTTCGGGGCGGGGTCTATAATCTAGCTGTGGTTGCGCGGAGCCGCGGGTCGGGTCGTTCGCTTCTTCTGACTGCGGCGCGGCGCGAGTCGGACAGGCTTGGTTTCAAACCCAATATGACAAGGACGGGATTGACTGGAGGTAGTGTGACAGGACGTGTTGTTATGCTGGCGGCGCTGGCCTGCGGGCTGGCATTGGCCGGGCCGGTTGACTGGCAGCCGCGCGCAAACGGGCTGGACATCGAGGTCAGGGTGCCGGCAGTGGTGGTCGGGCCGGCGGCGACCGACGGCTATTCGTCGGTCGTGCTCGATGGCGCGGGTTACATTGACGCCATCGGCGCGCCAATGGTGCCGGTGTACCGCGAGCTCATCGAGGTGCCGTACGGCGCCGAGGTGGTGCTCGAAACCGAGGCGGCCGGGGTGGAGACCGAGCGGCTGGAACTGCCCTTGTTGCCGCGCCAGGCGCCGGTGCCGAAGTCCGGGCCTTTGTCCGGTTTCGCGCTGGACGAGAAGGCGTATTCGCGCGACGAGTTCGGGCCTGTCATCGGCGCGCGCATCGCGGGAGACGTCATCAGCCGCGGCCACCGGCTGGTGCTGGTCGAGGTTTTCCCGGTGAGCTACAACCCGGAGACGCAGGAGCTGCGGGTGGCGCGTGACCTGGTGGTGCGGGTGCGCTGGACCGGGGCCGACTATGGCCGGACCGCTGAGCGGCAGGAACGCTATGATTCGCCGGTGTTCGAGAACCGGCTGCGCGGCGTGGTGCTGAACGAG
>JAFGQF010000043.1 GCA_016935775.1 Caldifarciminota bacterium | reverse complement strand
TCGCCCCACGAGGAGCACGAGGACCTCGCCAACCCGAGGCCGCAGCGGTCGGTGCTGCTGCTGGTAGCGCTGGTTGCCGGCCTGCTGGTGCTGGGCGTTTCGGTCCTGGTCTTCTTCCTCGCCCGCTGACCCTTCCTGCATCCCCGGCCCGGTTGACTCGCCCCGGCCCGGGGCTACGATTCCCGTTTATGACCGAGCACGAACTGCCGCTCAAGGCCGCCGAGCGCCACCGCCTGCGCCGCGACTCCTTCGACCGGGTCGCCGCGCTCTACGACCGGTCCCGGCCCCGCTACCCCGAGGAGCTGTTCGACGACCTGCTCAGGCTGGCCGGGCTCAGGCCCGGCGACCGGGTGCTGGAAATCGGGCCGGGCACCGGCCAGGCGACCCTGCCCATGGCCCGGCGCGGGCTCGAGGTGCTGGCGCTGGAGCGCTCGCCCAACATGGCCCGTGTCTGCCGCCGCAACCTGCGCGGCTTCCCGGGCGTGAAAGTCAGGACCACCGCGTTCGAGGACTGGCCGCTGGACGAAGCCGCCTTCGACCTCGTGATTGCCGCGTCCGCCTTCCACTGGCTGTCGCCGCGGACCGCTTTCCGGGCCTGCGCCCGGGCGCTGAAGCCCGCGGGCGGCATCGCCCTTGCCTGGAACTTCCGCACCACCCCGGACGACGACTTCCACCGCGACCTGCAGCAGGTCTATGCCCGGGTCGGGATGAAACCGTGGATTGCCCGCGACCCGGAGCAGCGCATCGCGAAGCAGCGCCGGGCAATCGAGAACTCCGGAGCGTTCGGCCCGGTGCGGGTCCGGCGCCACCCGTGGATCGGCGAGTACGACGCAAACCGGTACATCGGCCTGCTGCGGACGATGTCCGACCACGCCATCCGGCCGCCCGACGTGCGGCGCCGGCTGTGGCGCGGCATCCGCCGGGTGTTCGCCCGCCACGGCGGTTCGATGACCCGGCACCACGTAGCCGGGTTGCTGTTTGCCCGGCGCCGGCGCTGAGCGCCCCGTGTCAGGAATCGGCCAACCGACGCCGGCGGCTTGACTTCGATGCCGCCGGTAATATACTGGCCGTCCGGTTTGCGCACCGCGCGCGAAACGGAGACAGCAGCGACACTTACCGGCAACCGATAGCACACAAGCCTCAGCCAAAGGAGGATACTGGTATGGCTCAGGAAGAACTCTTCCATCCACCCAAGGACCTGGTGGAGAACTCGAACATCAAGGCCTTCATGGACAAGCACGGCATCGCCGACCTCGATGCCCTGCTCGAGAAGGCGCAGGACCACGACTGGTACTGGGGCGAACAGGCCAGGGAACTCGAGTGGTTCAAACCCTGGGACAAGGTGCTCGACGACTCCAAGGCCCCGTTCTTCAAGTGGTTCACCGGCGGGAAGTTCAACATCGTCCACAACTGCCTTGACCGGCACATGAAGACCGATGTCAAGGACAAGATCGCCTACATCTATGAGTCCGAGCCGGGCGAGGTGGAGCGCTGGACCTACGAGCAGCTCCACAAGGAAGTCAACAAGTTCGCCAACGCGCTCAAGAAGCTCGGCGTCAAGAAGGGCGACCGCGTCACCCTGTTCATGCCGATGATTCCCCAGAACCCGGTCGCGATGCTGGCCTGCGCCAAGATCGGCGCGGTCCACTCGGTGGTCTTCTCCGGGTTCTCGGCCGGCTCGCTGCGCGACCGCCTGCTCGACGCCGACTCCAAGGTGCTGATCACCGCCGACGGCGCCTACCGCCGCGGCAAGGTGGTGCCGCTCAAGCACAACGCCGACGCCGCGATGGCCGAGGCGCCCTGCTGCAAGCACTGCATCGTCTTCAAGCGCGCCGGCAACGAGGTCCCGATGACCGAGGGCCGCGACGTCTGGTGGCACGACCTCGTCGAGGGCGCATCCGACGAGTGCGAGCCCGAACCGATGGACTCCGAGGACATGCTCTACATGCTCTACACTTCGGGCACGACCGGCAAGCCCAAGGGCATCGTCCACGTCCACGGCGGCTACGCGGTCGGCACCTACTCGACGCTCAAGTTCGTCTTCGACCTGAAGCCGGACGACGTCTACTGGTGCGCGGCCGACATCGGCTGGGTCACCGGCCACTCCTACATCGTCTACGCGCCGCTGATGAACGGCGCCACCTCGATCCTCTACGAGGGCGCGCCCAACTGGCCCGAGCCCGACCGGCTCTGGCAGATCATCGCCCGCGAGAAGGCGACCATCCTCTACACCTCGCCCACCGCCATCCGGATGTTCATGCGCTTCGGCGAGGACTACCCGAAGAAGCACGACCTCTCCTCGCTCCGGCTGCTCGGCTCGGTCGGCGAGCCGATCAACCCCGAGGCGTGGCGCTGGTACCGCGAGAACATCGGCGGCGGCAAGCTCCAGATAATGGACACCTGGTGGCAGACCGAGACCGGCAACTTCATGATCTCGCCGCTGCCGATCACCCCGCTCAAGGCGGGCTCGGCCACGAGGCCGCTGCCCGGCATCAAGGCCGATGTCGTCACCCAGGACGGCCAGCCGGCCAAGCCGGGCGAGAACGGGCTCGGCGTCCTGCTCAAGCCGTGGCCCGCGATGCTCAGGACCATCTACGGCGACCCGGACCGCTATGTCCAGACCTACTGGTCCCGCTTCCCGGGCAAGTACCTGATGGGCGACAGCGTGATGAAGGACTCAGACGGCTACTTCTGGTTCCGCGGCCGCGTCGACGAGGTGCTCAACGTCGCCGGTCACCGGCTCGGGACCGCCGAGGTCGAGTCCGCGCTCGTCGCGCACAGGGACGTGGCCGAGGCGGCGGTCATCGGCGTGCCGCACCCGGTCAAGGGTGACGTGCCCAAGGCCTACGTCACGCTCAAGGTCGGGGTCGAGAAGACCGACGCGCTCAAGGACGAGCTGAAGAAGTGGGTCGGCGACCAGATCGGGAAGATCGCCCAGCCCGACTCGATCGAGTTCCGGGACAAGCTCCCCAAGACCCGGTCGGGCAAGATCATGCGCCGGCTGCTCAAGGCCGAGGCCCTCGGCCAGGACGTCGGCGACACTTCGACGCTCGAAGAGTAAGCGGAAGTCACCGATGCAGGCGGACTGCGCGGACCAGCCTCCGCCAGTCCGCCTGCGCTCTTTCCCGCCGGCAGCCAACCAACCCCCATCGGAGGTCAACCAATGAGCCAAGGTAAGGTAATCAACCGCTGGCTGGTCGTCGCCGGCGGCATCCTCGTCCAGCTCTGCCTCGGCGCCATCTACGCCTGGTCGGCGTTCACGCGCAAGCTCGAGGCCGATCCCTACACCTTCACCCGGACCCAGACCCAGGTCATCTTCGCGCTCGGGCTCTTGAGCTTCGCCGTCGTGATGGCGCTCATCGCCGGCCGCTGGCAGAAGAAGGTCGGGCCGCGCATCGTCGCCTTGACCGGCGGACTGGTGCTCGGCGCCGGGTACGTCATCGCCGGGCTTGCCGGCACCAGCTTCTGGGGCATCCTCATCGGCGTCGGCCTGCTGGGCGGCGCCGGCATCGGGCTCGCCTATGTCTGCCCCATCGCCGCGCTGGTCAAGTGGTTCCCGGACAAGAAGGGGCTCATCACCGGCCTGGCCGTCGCCGGCTTCGGCTTCGGCGCGCTCATCTGGGTCAAGCTCACCGGCGGTTTCCAGTTCGGGCCGGTCAACCTGACCCCGGGCTGGAGCGGGCTCTACGGGATGGGCTGGAACCCCAACCAGGTGTTCATCCTCTACGGCATCCTGTTCGCGGTGCTGGTGGGCTTGGGCGCCCTGGTGATGGTCAACCCGCCCGAGGGCTGGCTGCCGAAGGGCTATACCCCGCCGCCCGCCACCCACGCCGCCACCACCGGCGGCCGCGACTTCACCGCCGGCCAGATGGCCCGCACGCCCCAGTTCTGGATGCTGTTCCTGACCTTCCTGATGGGCGCCACCTCGGGCCTGATGGTCATCGGCGTCATCAAGCTCTTCGGGGTTGACGCGCTCACCGGCGGCGGGATGGAAGCCGCCCGGGCCGACGTCATCACCGGCACGGCGATGGGGCTGTTCTACGCGCTGTTCAACGGCCTCGGCCGCATCATCTGGGGCGCGCTGTCCGACAAGCTCGGCCGCAAGGGCTCGATCGTGCTGATGAGCCTGCTCCAGGGCGTGATGATGATCCTGTTCTTCTTCATCGGCGGCAGGGAGCTCGGGCTCTACATCGGCGCGGCCATCATCGGATTCAACTTCGGCGGCAACTTCGCCCTGTTCCCGGCGGCGACCGCCGACTACTTCGGCAACAAGAACGTCGGGACCAACTACCCGTGGGTCTTCATGTCCTACGGCGTCGGCGGCGTGGTCGGCCCGATACTCGGCGGCATCATGGGCGACGCGCAGACCTGGATGTGGGCGTTCATCCCGGCCGGCATCGCCTGCCTGGCCGCGGCCCTGATGATGCTCTTCCTCAAGCCGCCTCGCGGCAAGACGGCGACGGCCTGACAGAAAGGACGCAACCCGTGAAGAAACTCACTCCCGAGGAGATCGAACAACTCAAGGCGAAAGCGAAGAAGCCGGCCGATGACGCGATGGTCCTGCACCCGTTCTACCGGGGCAAGTACCAGACCGTGCCCAAGTGCTGCATCCGCGACTTCAACGACTTCGCCATCTGGTACACGCCGGGCGTGGCCGCTCCCTGCAAGGACATCGAGGCCAACCCCGAGATGTCCTTCGTCCACACCAACCGGGCCAACACCATCTGCGTCCTGACCGACGGCACCCGGGTGCTGGGCCTGGGCGACATCGGGCCCGAGGCTTCGATGCCGGTGATGGAAGGCAAGGCGATCCTGTTCAAGTACCTCGGCGGCGTTGACTGCGTTCCGATCGCGCTCAGGACCAAGGACCCGGACGAGTTCATCCGCACCGCCAAGCTGCTCGAGCCCTCGTTCGGCGGCTTCAACCTCGAGGACATCGCCCAGCCCAAGTGCTTCCGCATCCTCGACACGCTGCGCGAGGAGATGAACGTGCCGGTCTGGCACGACGACCAGCAGGGCACCGCCGCGGTCACCTACGCGGGACTCGTCAACGCGCTCAAGTTCGTCGGCAAGGACATCGACAAGGTCAAGGTCGTGTTCCTCGGCGCGGGCGCGTCCAATATCGCCATCTCGCGCGTCTGCATCAAGGGCGGCATCAACCCCGAGAACGCCATAATGTGCGACTCCAAGGGAACACTCCACAAGGGCCGGACCGAGCTCAAGGAGAAGTTCAAGGAGAAGTGGCACATGTGCGAGATCTCCAACAAGTGGGACGAGCGCGGAACGGTCGTCGACGCGCTCAAGGGCGCCGATGTCCTCATCGCGCTCTCGACCCCGGGCCCGGGCACGGTCAAGCCCGAGTGGATAAGCTCGATGGCCAAGGACGCGGTCGTCTTCGTCTGCGCCAACCCGATACCGGAAATCTGGCCGTGGGAAGCGCTCGAAGCCGGCGCCGCGGTCGTGGCCACCGGCCGCTCGGACTTCCCGAACCAGGTGAACAACTCGCTCGGCTTCCCCGGCATCTTCCGCGGGACGCTCGACGTCAACGCCCGGACCATCACCGACGAGATGTGCATCGCCGCCGCGCTCGAACTCGCCCGGGTCGCCGAGGACCGCGGCCTGCGCCAGGACTACCTCGTGCCGACGATGGACGACTGGGAGGTCTACCCGCGCGAGGCCGTGGCGGTCGGGATGAAGGCCATCGAACAGGGCGTCGCCCGCATCACGATGTCGCGTGACGAGTTGATGAAGAAAGCCACGACGACCATCAAGCATGCTCGCGAAATGGTCCAGAGCCTGATGAAGGAAGGCTTCATCCCCGAAGCGCCCAACGCCTGACCTGTTTCATCAGAAAGGGAAACGGGGGCCGCGGCCCCCGTTTCTCGTCATTGAACCGACTGTCAGCGGGGGCCGAACGTTCCCTCGGGCACCTCGTAGTTGGGCGCCTCCTTGGTGATGGTGACGTCGTGCGGGTGGCTCTCGGAAAGCCCGGCGCTCGTCACGCGGACGAACCTGGCCCGGCGCCGGAACTCGGCCAGGGTCCGGCAGCCGCAGTAGGCCATGCTCGCCCGCACGCCGCCCTCGATCTGGAACAGCACCTCGCGGGCAAGGCCACGGTACGGCACCCGGCCGACCACGCCCTCGGCCACGAGCTTTGCCGCCCCGGCCTGGCCGTAGCGGTCGGCCGACCCGGCCCGCATCGCATCAACCGAGCCCATCCCGCGATAGACCTTGTAGCGCCGGCCCTCGAGCAGGATGTTCTCACCCGGGCTCTCCTCGGTGCCGGCGAGGAGGTTGCCCATCATCACGCACTGGGCGCCGCCCGCCAGCGCCTTGGCCGCGTCACCCGAGAAACGCACCCCGCCATCGGCAATGACCGGGACCTTGCGCCGCCCGAGCGCGGCCGCGCATTCCATCACCGCGGTCATCTGGGGTACGCCGATGCCGGCGACGACCCTGGTGGTGCAGATCGAGCCCGGCCCGACACCGACCTTGACCCCGGTCGCGCCCGCCTCGGCCAGCGCCAGCGCACCTTCGGCGGTGGCGACGTTGCCGGCGATTACCTCCAGCTTCGCGAACTTGCCGCGCAGCTTCCGCACCATGTCCAGCACGCCTTGCGAGTGGCCGTGGGCCGTGTCCACGACCACGGCGTCGACATCAGCCGCCACCAGGGCGGCGGCTCGCTCCAGGCCTTCCTTGCCTACCCCGACCGCGGCCGCCACCCGGAGCCGACGACGCGCGTCCACGGTCGCGCTCGGGTATTCGACCCGCTTGATGATGTCCTTCGTGGTTATCAGCCCCCGCAGGACGCCATCGGCGTCGACTATCGGCAGTTTCTCGACCCGGTGGCGCCGCAGGATCTCCCGCGCCCGCTTGAGGCCGGTGCCGACCGGCGCGGTGACGAGATTGTCCTTCGTCATCACCGCGCTCACCGGCTGACCCGGCTCGTCCTCGAACAACAGGTCGCGCTTGGTGATGATGCCGACCAGCTTGCCCCGGCCGTCAACCACCGGCAGCCCGGAAATACCGGATGCCGCCATCAACTGCTGGGCCTCGCCGATCGTCCGGTCCGGGGTCACGGATATGGGGTCGACGACCATGCTGCTCTCGACGCGCTTGACCCGGGTCACCTGGGCCGCCTGGTCGTCGACCGACATGTTCTTGTGGATGACCCCGATACCGCCCGCCCGGGCCATTGCGATTGCCATCCCGGCCTCGGTCACGGTATCCATCGCCGCGCTCGCCAGCGGCAGGTGCAACGCGATTCCGCTCGTGAACCTGGAATCCGTCTTCACGTCCCGCGGCAGCACGGCTGATTCCTGCGGCAGCAGCAGCAGGTCATCAAAAGTCAACGCTTCCGGTATCTTCATTGGTCACCCTCCGTTTGCCCGCCGCCTGCCGGTACGTCTGCGCCGAGCGCCGACCTGATATCGGCAACCAGGCCCGGCCCGTAGCCGACGAATCTCGCCAGTTCGGCCCCATCCCGGTCGAAGACCACCACGGTCGGCAGCTCTTCCACCCCGAACAGCTCGACGACCGTGTCGCCGACGGCAACGGTCGGCTCATACGCGGCCGCGGTATCCGCCCCGGCCGGCGCGGCCGGACAGTCAAGCCGGACCGCGACCACGCGCGCCGCGTCCTCCAAGTCGTTGAGCCGCTCAAGCAGAGCGATGGCGGGAGCGGCCCAGTCCGCCCAGAATACCACCACGACCGGCCTCTCCTCGTTGCCGCCCAGCGCCAGCGCGGAGCCGTCTGCATTCACAACATGGCGAGCCCAATTCCAACCGCCTGGCGCCGAACCTGCGCCGGGGCCGCAGAACAGCGCCAGCAAGGGCAACAGCAC
>JAFGQF010000042.1 GCA_016935775.1 Caldifarciminota bacterium | reverse complement strand
GTCGGGAAGGCGAAGTTGAAGTCGCCGCGGATGTGCTTGGAGGACATCACGTCATAGGCGCCGCCGTAGGCCCGGCGGGTGATGATGGTGATCTTGGGCACGGTCGCCTCGCAGTAAGAGTAGAGCAGCTTGGCGCCGTGGCGGATGATGCCGCCGTACTCCTGGGTGGTGCCGGGGAGGAAGCCGGGCACGTCCTCGAAGGTGATTATCGGGATGTTGAAGGCATCGAGGAACCGGACGAAGCGGCCGGCCTTGACCGAGGCGTTTATGTCGAGGCAGCCGGCCATGTGCTGGGGCTGGTTGCCGACGATGCCGACCACCTGGCCGTTCATCCGGGCAAAGCCGATGACGATGTTCTTCGCCCAGAACTTCTGGACCTCGTAGAAGCTGCCCTCGTCAACCGTCCGGCGGATGATGGCCAGCATGTCGTAGGGCTTGCGCAGGTCGTCGGGGATGATTCCCTCGATGCCCTCGACGTCGCGTTCGGCAAGGTCGTGCGCGGGCAAGACCGGCGGCGGCTCGCGGTTCGACGACGGCAGGTAGGAGAGCAGCCGGCGGCACTCCTCGAGAACGTCGCGGTCGTCGAGACCCTTGAAGTGCGCGACTCCGGAAACTGCGTTGTGGGTGTCGGCGCCGCCGAGCTTCTCCTTGGTGACTTCCTCGCGGGTGACCGCGTGGATGACCTCGGGCCCGGTGATGAACATGTAGCTGGTGCTTTCGGACATCAGGATGAAGTCGGTCAGGGCCGGGGAGTAGACCGCGCCGCCCGCGCAGGGGCCGAGGATGCAGGAGACCTGCGGGACGACGCCCGAGGCGAGGGTGTTGCGCAGGAAGATATCGGCGTAGCCGCCCAGCGAGTCCACCCCCTCCTGGATGCGGGCGCCGCCCGAGTCGTTCAGGCCGACCACCGGCATCCCGACGTGCATCGCCAGGTCCATCACCTTGCAGACCTTCTCGGCGAACACCCGCGAAAGCGTGCCGCCGAAGACCGTGAAATCCTGGGAGAAGACCGCCACCGGGCGGCCGGCGACCGTGCCGTAGCCGGTCACGACCGCGTCGCCGGTGATCTTCTTCTTCTCCATCCCGAAGTCGGTGCAGTTGTGGACCCGCAGCCGGTCGAGCTCGACGAAGCTGCCCGGGTCGAGCAGGACGTTGATGCGCTCGCGCGCGGTCAGCTTGCCATCGGCGTGCTGTTTGGCTACCCGCTTCTCACCACCCCCGAGGGCGGCCTCGGCGTTGCGCCGTTCCAGTTCGGCCCGCGTGCGGTCAAGGTGAGATGACATCAGTTTGCCTGACGCAAAGGCTAGAAGTACCGGGCCGGGCTGTCAAGCCGGCCGGGTCGTTCAATAGACGATGACCACGCCCGAGCGCTGGACGCGCACGCGGCTCTTACGGATCTGGTCGCCGTACTTGCCGTACACGCGAATCCGGTAGTGGTAACCGGTATCCGGTTCGTAGGCCACGACCGAGCGCGGGCTCGGGCGGAGCGTGCGCTTGAGCCCGGCCCAGACGAAGACCACCGCTTCGATTCCCGACATGTCGTCGTCGCGGAACGAGCGCCGGTCCTCGGTCGACATCCCGCGCGAAACCCGGCCGCCGATCTCGACGTGCGAGTGGAAGCTGCCGAGGTAGCGCTGGTGCAGTTCCCGGGCCAGCTCGCGGCGTCGCCGGCGTGCGTCCGCGACCGGGTAGCAGACCCCGTACATGCTGCGCGTCCCGCCGCGGTAGGAGCGGGCGCGGCGGACGAGGACGTTGCCGGTCCCGGTGACGACCCCGAACAGGAAGCCGTAGGTCTCGCGCTTGTTGCGGACCTCGTAGCCCCTGCGGGCGAGGCGGCATAGCTCGCGGACCGCGTCCTCGTGCAGCAGGACGGGGGGACTGAACGTGAACGGTGCGCCGGCCACGCGGGCAGGATATTGAGGTCTGTGTCGATGTCAACCTCCCGGGGCGGCCGTTTGACAGTCTCGGTCGGACGGGGGTATCATTGATTCCTGAGAGCAAACCCCGATCTGAGACGACAGGAGTCCAGGATGAAGACATGGAGCACGCCCGCGCTGTTCCTGCTGATGGTGGCGTTTGTCGCCGCGGTCGCTTCGGGCCAGGAGCGTGGCGGACGGTACCTGGTCGTCACACCCGACGCATTCGTCGATGCCTGTCGCCCGCTTGCCGAGTGGAAGACGAAGAAGGGGATGCTCGCCCGGATAGCGCCGCTGTCGGAGTGCGGGTCCAGCTCCGCCGCCATCCAGGCGTTCATCCGCAACGCCCACGCAACCTGGCCGGTGGTTCCCGAGTTCGTGCTGATAATGGGCGGCCCGGACCAGGTCCCGGGCTACAGCTACTCGACCGACGACGGGTACGGCGACCTGTCCGGCAACTACCTGCTCGAGCTGCCGATCGGCCGGCTGCCGGCCGTGAACGCCCGCGAGTGCAGCACGATGGTGAACAAGGTCTTGCACTACGAGCGGTTGACCGGCACGGCCGACACGATGTGGTTGCGCAAGGGCTGCACGGTCGTGCGCGAGGACAGCGACCCGCCGGACGATTCCATCTACTGGGCCAACTCAAGGCGTCTCCACGACTACTGGCGTTCCGCAGGCTACGCGGGCATCGACAGCATGAGCCGACTCGGCGGGAACACCAGCGCCGACGTTTTCGCGGCGATGAACGATGGCCGGACTTTCGTGACCTACCGGGGCCAGGGGGTCGGGAGCTGGTGGTCGCCGTTCAACAGCATCAGCATCGAAGGGCTGTCCAACCGCGGGATGCTGCCGGTGGTGATTGGCGGGACCTGTTCAACGATGGACCTTGAGCCGGGCGGCGGCGGGGTCTACGGTGACCGGTTCGTGCGTGCGGGCACGCCCGATAACCCGGTCGGCGGGGTCTGCTACTTCGGGACCACCGGCAGTATCAGCGGCGGCGCCCATTATCGCAGCGCCGGCTATGTCGGCTTCATTGACGCGCTCTACGCCGAGAAGCAGCAGCACCTCGGCGTTGCTGCGCTGCGCGGCAAGTTCCGGGTGGATTCGCTCTATCACAACCAGGCGCGATACCAGGAATGGAACCTCTTCGGCGACCCGGAACTCGGGGTCTGGTCCGCGCCGCCGGTCCGGCCGACGGTCGGGTACGACTCGGTTATCGTGCTCGCGCCGCAGGCCTGCACGGTAACGGTCCGGGTCGGGGCTGGTGGTTTCGCGGCCGCCCTCGTCTGCCTGTCGATGGACTCCACCGTCCATGAGTGGGACTACACCGACACCGATGGCAGGGCGGTTCTGAACATCAATCCGGGTCACCTCGGCACGATCGACCTTGTGGTTACCGGCCGCAATCTCCGGCCGTTCGAGGGCGCCATCTCGGTGCAACCCGGTGGCGTGCCCTACCTGGTCGCCGGGGGTGTTGTGGTTGACGACTTCGGCGGGAATGGCGACGGGCTGATCAACCCCGGCGAGCGATTCCGCGCCCGCGTCGGGTTGCGCAACGTCGGTGGAGGCGCGGCGGGTGCGGTCGGTGCCCGGCTGCGCTGTTCGACCGCCGGCGTCACGGTGCACGACAGCGTTTCAGACTACGGCACGATCCTGCCCGACAGCACGGCACTCGGCGATGGTTTCGAGTTGACGGCAGACACGGCCTTCGTCGAGGGCGAGGACCTCGGCGCGACCCTGCTGGCCTGGGACGATGCGGGCGACAGCTGGTACCTGCCCGCGGGCCTGGTGGTCCGGGCCGGCCGCCTCGAGACGGCACGACAGTTCCTGGACGATTCGGTCCCGGGCGGAAACGGCAACGGCCGGCTCGGGCCCGGGGAGAGCGGCCGGCTGAGGGTTGACCTGGCCAACACCGGCGGCGGCCGCCTGGACGGCGTGGTCGCGGTGCTGTCGTCGTCCGACACCAACATCGTCATCACCGACTCGCTTGCCTGGTTCGGGCGAGCGCCAGCCGGGGACACTCTCGATTCGGGCTCGGACCTGTTCGGGGTCAGCGCCGGGCCCGGGCTGCTGCCGGGCGCTTCCGTCGAGTTGGAGCTCGGTATTCGCGGCGAGGGGGGCACTTACCGGTACTCGGCCACGGTGGTCCTGGAGATCCAGGGCGAGCCGGGCGGCGGGGTCTCGGACCCGACCGGGCCGGACCCTTACGGCTACTGGTGCTACGACGATACCGATTCGGCTTCGGGCCGCGCGCCCGCCTACGACTGGGTGGAACTGGCCGGGATCGGCCAGGTGATGCCGGTGGTTTCCGACTCGGACGCCGGGACAGTCACGATTGACCTGCCGTTCACCTTCCGATACTACGGCCAGGACTACACCCGGATATCGGTCTGCTCGAACGGTTTCCTCGCGCTGGGCCAGGCAACCTACCGCTATGGTTCGAACCGCGGCCTGCCCGACACGCAGGGTGCGCCGGCGATGGTCTGCCCGTTCTGGGACGACCTGAACCCGGACGAGAGCCGAAACGGCTATGGTACTGCCTACCAGCATTACGACTCGGCCGGGCACCGTTGGACAGTCCAGTTCGACGACTTCGCCCACTACAACCAGACCAGCATCCGCGAGACATTCGAAGTCATCCTGCTCGACCCGGCGCACTACCCGACCCCGACCGGCGACGGCGAACTGCTGTTTCAGTATCAGCGGGTGGCGCTCAACTCCGGCTGCACGGTCGGCATCGAGGACCATACCGACACCCGTGCCCTGCAATACCTGTTCAACAACAGCTATGACCCGCATGCGGCCTGGCTGCAGTCCGGTCGGTCCTTGCGCTTCACGACCCTGGCGCCCGAGGGCCTGAACCAGCCCTGGTTGCTGCCGGTCGAGGTGACGGTCTCGGATACCGCGCTGGGCAACGGCAACGGCGTGTTCGAGTCCGGGGAGACGCTCGAGGTGCGGGTGCTGGTTCGTAACCGCGGGACCCGAGATGCCGAGAACGCCGGCGTGCTGCTCAGGTCGCTGGACCCGGACGCCTTCGTGCTTGACAGCGCGGCCGCGCTCGGGGACATCCCGGTCGGAGCGCAGGCCGCCAATGCGGTGCCGCTGTCGTTCCGTATCGCACCGCTGCCCTCGGATTCGGTCGCCGGGCTGGAACTGGTGCTGACTGCGGATGGCTATTCCACTACCGGCTATTTCTCGATCGGCATCGGTGACTTCACGGGGATGCTTGGAGCAGAACCCGCAGAGCGGTTGCTGACCGGACTCGGGCCGGTGCGGCCGAACCCGGTCCGGGGTCGCGGACTGGTGAGCTACTCGCTGGCGCGGGCCGGGCGCGTCGAGTTGGCGCTGTTTGACCCGGCTGGCCGGCGCGTCGCGGTGCTGGCGCACGGCTTGCAGGACGCGGGCCGGTACGTCCTGCCGTTGGCCGCGGCCGGCCTGGGCCAGGGTGTCTACTTCTGCCGACTGCGGGTCAGCGATGGGCGGGGAGAGCATTTCAGCTCGGTCAAGCTCCAGGTGATGCGCTGACCTTGTCGTCAGGAATCTCCAGCCCGGCTTTACAAAGCCGGGCTGGTTCTTATCATACCGCATGGCGAAGAGACAACCGGTCGTGGCAATCCTGATGGGTAGCGAAAAAGACGGGCCGGTGATGGCCGAAGCCGGCCGCATCCTCGACGAGTTTGGCGTGGCGCACGAAACGCGGGTCATCTCGGCCCACCGGACCCCGGAGCAATGCCGGTCCTTCGCGCGCGGCGCGGCGAAGCGAGGCGTCAAGGTGATTATCGCCGGTGCGGGCAAGGCGGCGCACCTGGCCGGTGTGGTTGCCAGCCAGACGACCCTGCCGGTTATCGGCGTGCCGCTCGACGCCGGGATGGGCGGGCTGGACGCGCTGCTGGCGACTGTCCAGATGCCGCGGGGCGTACCGGTGGCGACGATGGCGGTCGGCGGTTCGGGTGCGGCCAATGCGGCGCTGTTCGCCGTCGCGGTGCTGGCCCTGACCGACACGCGGCTGGCGGCCGGGCTTGCGCGGTACCGGGTTGGCCTGGCGAAGCCGCAGCCGAAGGAGCGGCGATGAAACCGCTGCTCAACGCGGAACTGCCCGGCGTGCCGCTGGCATCGCGGGGCAAGGTCCGGGATATCTTTCACGTTGGCAACGACCTGCTGATCGTCAGCACCGACCGGCTGTCGGCTTTCGACGTCGTGCTGCCCGACCCGATTCCGGACAAGGGCCGGGTGCTGACCGGGCTGTC
>JAFGQF010000041.1 GCA_016935775.1 Caldifarciminota bacterium | reverse complement strand
AGGTGCGGCCAGGTATCGAGCGCGGCCGGGTGGCCGGGCAGGATGAAGACTACCCCGGTCAACAGCGCGAACAGCGCGAAGCAGGCGGTTCCCACCACTCGGGCCGCTGCCGGCTCCCGCGCCCGGCCGTCACTCATCATTCGTCACGGCGACCACCTCGGTGGCAACAAGCCATTCGTCACTCGTCATTCGCAACTCGCAATCCGTCATGTCGCTCACCCGGCAAATCTAGGGCGTACTTGCCCCGAATCAAGCCCCGGCCCGGAACGGCACTGGTGGCGTGTCTTGACTCACCTCGGGCACCGAATATAGTTGCCGGATGAAAATCGCCATGGTTGGCACCGGCTACGTCGGCCTCACGACCGGCGCCTGTTTCGCCAAGGTCGGCCACGAAGTCATCTGCGTTGACAACGACAACGACAAAATCGAGGTCCTGAACAAGGGTGGAATGCCGATCTACGAACCCGGTCTCCAGGACATCATCCGCGATACGGTCAAGGCCGGCCGGCTCGAGTTCACTACCGACATCGGCCGGGCGACCCGCGAATCCCGGGTCGCGTTCATCGCGGTCGGCACGCCCACCCGCGAGACCGGCGAGCCGGACCTCACCTTCGTCGAGGACGTCGCCCGGGACATCGCCACCTCGATGCACGACTACCACCTCATCGTCGAGAAGTCCACCGTGCCGGTCCAGACCCACCGGTGGGTCCGGACGACCATCGAACGCTACAACAAGGCCGGGACCCCGTTCGACGTCGCCTCCAACCCGGAGTTCCTGCGCGAGGGCTCGGCGGTGGACGACTTCCTGAAACCCGACCGGATTGTCGTCGGCGTCGAGTCCGACCGCGCCCGCAAGCTGATGGAAGAGGTCTACGCGCCGATTGACGCGCCGCTGGTGTTCACAGACCTGGCCAGCGCCGAGCTCATCAAGCACGCATCCAACGCCTTCCTCGCGATGAAAATATCCTTTGCCAACGCGCTGGCGGTGGTGTGCGAGTCGTCGGGCGCTGACGTCCGCCAGGTGACGCGTGGCGTCGGGATGGACAAGCGCATCGGCCCGGCATTTCTCAACGCCGGGGTCGGCTACGGCGGGTTCTGTTTTCCCAAGGACCTGCGGGCGTTCATCCGCATCGCCGAGGAACTGGGCTACGATTTTGAGCTGCTCAAGGCGGTCGAGGCCATCAACGCCGACATGAAACAGCGCTTCGTCCAGAAGGTCCGGGGCGTCCTCTGGAACCTGCGCGACAAGAACATCGGCGTTCTCGGCCTGGCGTTCAAGCCCAACACCGACGACATGCGCTTCGCACCCTCGATCGACATCATCGCCGAACTGGTCAAGCGCGGGGCCAACGTCCGGGCCTTCGACCCGCAGGCGATGGACCGGGCTCGCAGGATAATCCCGGGCATCGAGTTCTGCGAGCGAGCCGAGGACGTGGCGCGTGACGCCGACCTGCTGGCCGTCATCACCGAGTGGCCCGAGTTCGCAGGACTCGACCTTACCCGCATCAAGCAACTGATGCGCGTGCCGATAATCTGCGACGGCCGCAACCTCTTCGAGCGTGGGGAGGTCGAAGGCCTGGGCTTCACCTATCTCGGGGTCGGCCGGTGAGGGCACTGGTCGCGGGCGGGGCCGGCTTCATCGGCTCCCATCTCTGCGAGTTCCTGCTCGACCGGGGCATCGAAGTGCTTTGCCTCGACAACCTCGTGACCGGCTCGCGGGCCAACGTCCGGCATCTCCTCGGTCGCGACGGCTTCAAGTTTCTCAAACGCGACATTGCACGACTCAAGACCATCCCCGGCAGTTCAGACGTCGTATTCAACCTCGCATCGCCGGCATCACCGCGGGACTACCTTGCCCTGCCGCTGCAGACGCTCGAGACCGGCGCAACCGGCACCCGCAACCTGCTCGAGTTGTGCCGGCGCCAGCGTTCGGTGTTTGTCATGGCCTCGACCTCCGAGGTGTACGGTGACCCGACTAAGCACCCGCAGCGCGAAGACTACTGGGGCAATGTCAACCCGGTCGGCTTCCGCTCGGTCTACGACGAGGCCAAGCGCTACGCCGAGGCCCTGACGATGGCCTACCATCGCACCCACGGCCTGCCGACGCGCATCGCCCGGATCTTCAACACCTACGGCCCGAGGATGAAGGTGGATGACGGCCGGGTCGTGCCCAACCTGATCTCCCAGTCACTCGCCGGTCAGCCCCTGACCATCTATGGCTCGGGCCGGCAGACCCGCAGCTTCTGCTACGTATCGGATATGGTGGAGGCGCTGTTCCGCCTGGCCGGGTGCCCGGACCCGATGCCGGTCAACCTCGGCAACCCAGAGGAGTTTTCGGTCCTGCGCATCGCCCGCATCGTCCGGCGGCTCACCGGCTCAAAGAACCCGTTCGAATTCCGGCCCCTGCCCGAGGACGACCCTCGGCGCCGGCGCCCGGACATTGCCCGTGCCCGGCGCCTGCTGAAATGGAAACCGCGGGTTCGGCTGGAACAGGGTCTCGAGCGGACCATCGACTGGTTCCGCGCCGGCCCCGCTTGATGGCCGTTCCCGCCGTCGCGCTGGTCGGCCTCGGCCGATGGGGCTTCAACCACGCGCGCACCATCAGGGAGACCGGGACACTCCGGCTGGCCGCGGTGTGCGACCTCGACCGGGCAAAGAGGGAAGCCGTCGACGTGCCGGGTGCGGCGTCACTCGAGCGACTGCTGGAACTCCCGGGCCTTGATGCCGCCATCATCGCCACTCCGAATCCGACCCACTACGAACTGACACGTCGCTGCCTCGAAGCCGGGCTCGACGTGCTGGCGGAGAAACCGCTCGCCCTGGACAGCCGGTCGGCGCTTGCCCTCGTCACCCTGGCTGAAGAGCGCGGCCGCCTGCTTGCCACGACCTTCCCGGCGCTGTACCTGCCCGGCTATGACCGCTGCCGCGACGCGGTCGACTCGGGAACCTTGGGCGCGGTGGTATCGGCCAGTTCGACCAGGACCTCATCCGGATGCCTGGACCCGGATGCCGACGTGCTCTGGGACCTGGCTCCGCACGACATCGCCATCGCCGCCAGCCTGTTTGGTTCGCCGCGGACAACCCGGCTCGAACGCTCGGACGGGCGAGCCGTCTTTGAGCTCGGCTTCCCGGCCGGCTTTGCGCTGAGTGGCACGGTCGCCTGGCGGGATACCGCTGTCGAGCGCTGCTTCAGCGTGTCCGGGACCCGCGGGCGCGCCCGGATAACCGAACAGCACGGCGCCGCGCCGGCCGACCGGCCGCTGGCGCGCCTGCTCGCCGACTTCGCGGCCGCTGTTCGAACCCGGAAGCAACCCCGCTGCTCGGCCCGGCTGGGCCTCGAGGTCGTGCGCTGCCTCGAATCGCTGGAGACTCTCGACAGGGTTTCTGCCCCGGTTCCCGCGCGCCATTCGGTACCCGACACTCGCCACTCGTTGCTCACCACGCGAAACCCGTCGCTGCCATGACCCTGTCGGTGATCATCCCGGTTTACAACGAGGAAGGCTCGGTTGCCCGGATAATCGAACGCGTCCGCGCCGTCCCAATCGAGAAGGAAATCATCACGGTTGACGACCACTCGTCCGACAACACCCTCGCCGTGCTGCGCTCGATTCCAGGCATCCGGGTCGTCTCCCACCCGGAGAACCGGGGCAAGGGCGCCGGCATCCGTACCGGTCTCGAGCACGCCACCGGCGATATCGTTGTCATCCAGGACGCGGACCTTGAATACGACCCGGGCGACTACCCCCGGCTGCTGGCGCCGTTCGACGACCCGGCGGTGGACGCAGTCTATGGCTCGCGGTTCCGCAACCCGGCCAACCGCTGGCTGCTGCACAGCAAGCTCGCCAACCGGTTCCTGACCTTCCTTACCAACGCGCTCTTCGGCGGCCGGGTGACCGACATGGAAACCTGCTACAAGCTCCTGCGGCGCCCGCTGTTCTCCCGGCTCGGACTCACCGCCCGGAGGTTCGAGGTCGAGCCCGAGATCACCGCCAAACTGCTGCGCCTGCGCGCCCGGATTAGCGAAGTGCCGATAACCTACCGCGCCCGGTCCGAGGGCAAGAAGATCGGTCCCTGGGACGGCGTGATGGCCTGCTGGTTTCTGTTGAAATGGTGGTCGCGATGATTGATGAACTGCTGAATGGCCAGGACGCGCCGGCGGTCGCGGTGCGCAAGGTATCGCGCGTCTTCGGCGGCAACTGGCCGGCACTGACGGATATCAGCTTCCGCGTCGAGAAAGGAGACTTCGTCTTCATCCTCGGCGCCACCGGCGCCGGCAAGACGACGCTCCTGAAAATGCTCTACGGCGCCGACCGGCCCGACAAGGGCGACATCAGCGTGCTCGGCCACGACCTCGGCACGATGAACCCGCGTCGATTGCCGGAACTGCGCCGCCGCATCGGCATCGTCTTCCAGGACTTCAAGCTGCTGCGCGACCGCACCGCCTGGGAGAACCTCGAGTTCGTCCTCCGGGCCGTCGGCACGCGGCCCGACGTCATCACGGCCCGCATCCAGGAGACGATGACCAACCTGGGCATCGTCCACCGCCGCGATGCCTACCCGGACGAGCTGTCCGGCGGCGAACAGCAGAAGGTCTCGATTGCCCGGGCGTTCGTGAAGGAACCGGAACTCCTGCTGGCCGACGAGCCGACCGGCAACATCGACCCCAAGGCCTCGGCCGACATCCT
>JAFGQF010000230.1 GCA_016935775.1 Caldifarciminota bacterium | reverse complement strand
GCCGCGCTCGAAATCGGACTTTCGGCCGGCACCAACAGCGGCCGCTACGGGCTGGCGGTCCGGGCTGGCTACCTCTACTCGCCGTTCGCGGTCGACTGGCACCTGTCCAGCGGAGCGCGGGTCACCGGTGTCCCGACCAACCGGGTCGGCGGCCCGTTCTTCTCGGCCGGCATCCTGCTGCTGCCGGCGGCCCAGACGACCACCACCACCACCAGTCCTTACTGACGCAGGGGAATCAATGAAGCGTACCTGCCTGACCGTCATCGCCGGGCTGCTCGCGGCCACGGCCTGTCTCTACATCTACCGGCTCGAAGTCCCGGAAACCCGGGCGTGGACCGCGGACGGCGTCACTGCGCTCGACCTCGCCACCCGCAACGGCAACGTCACGGTCACCGCCGGCGCGTCCGACTCCATCGCCGCGACCCTGACCAGGGTCTGCTACGGCAAGAACCGGGAAGACGCCGAAACCTACCTCGACGAAATCACCATCACCGACACGGTCGAATCCGGCCAACTCAAGGTCGCGGCCGAGATGCCCCAGGGACCGCGCAACTACGGCTGCTCGTTCGACTTCACCTGCCCGGACACGCTCGCGCTCGACACCTACACCTCGAACGGCGCGGTCACCGTCACCGGGCTCGCGCGCGGGATGAACATCCGCACCAGCAACGGCCGCATCGAGCTGTCCGGCACCACGGGCACGGCCCAGCTCCACACCTCGAACGGCGCGGTTACGCTTCGGGTCCACGCCGGCGCGGCCCGGGTCGGAACCTCGAACGGCGCGGTCGAAGCCGACATCGCCGCGCTCGGGACTGCCGAGGACGTCGAAATCGAAACCTCGAACGGTAAGGTCACCCTGCTCCTGCCGCGCGACGTTTCCTGCAGCTTCGACCTCTCGACCTCGAACGGAGACGTGACGGTGGTCCCGGAGAACTTCGGCCCGGTAACCTACACGCTGTCCGAGCGCACCCGCAAGCAGGGCACGATCGGCTCGGGCGCCTCGACCGTCACGGTCGAGACCTCGAACGGCGATATAACCGTCGGGGCGCGTTAGGCTTCGGGAATCCCGACCCGGCCGCGGCAAGTCTGAATAAAGGATGAGGCGCCCGGTAGTGCCGGCTGGCGCGGGCGCGTTTTCCGTGTGAGTCCCGAACAGGAGGAACCGAAAATGGCCGAACTAGTCCACGTTTCCGACGCCAACTTCGAGCAGGAAGTGGTGAAATCCGAGTTGCCGGTGCTGGTAGACTTTTGGGCCCCTTGGTGCGGCCCGTGCCGGGGAATCACCCCGATTCTCGAAAAGCTCGCCGTGAAGTTCGACGGCAAGCTCAAGATCTGCAAGGTCAACACCGACGAGAGCCCCGAAACCCCGGGCAAGTTCAACATCCACGGCATCCCGACGCTCATCGTCTTCAAGGACGGCCGGGAAGTCGACCGCCACGTCGGCCTTGCTCCCGAGGCAATCATCCTCGAGAAGATTGAACCCCATCTCGCCTAGACCCGGCGGAGCCCGATGTTCCGCCCGGTCCCGGCGCCGGTAGTCTCACGGCTGCAGGAAATCTGCGGCCGCGACCGCGTCATCGCCGACCCGACCCGGCTCCACGACTACTGCCGCGACGAAAGCCCGGGCCCGCCCTTCCCGCCCGAAGTTTTGGTCAAGGCCCGCACGGCCGAAGAAGTCGCGCGGGTCGTCCGACTCTGCCGCGACGAACGCATCCCCCTGACGCCGCGCGGGCTCGGCACCGGCCGTTCCGGCGGCTCGGTCTGCCTGCACGGCGGCGTCCTCCTCTCCACCGAACTGATGAACGACACCATCGAAGTGGACGCGCCGAACCTCGTCGTCCGCACCAGCCCGGGCACAATCACCGGCCGCCTCCAGCAGGCGGTCGAAGCCGAAGGCCTCTTCTATCCGGTTGACCCGGCCTCGCTCGACGACTGCTCCATCGGCGGCAACGTCGCCACCAACGCCGGCGGCCCCCGCGCCTTCAAGTACGGCGTCACCGGCGACTATGTCCGCGGCCTCCAGGCGGTGATGGCCGACGGCAGCGTAATCCGCTACGGCGGCAGGATCCACAAGAACGCCACCGGCTACGACCTGAACAAACTGCTCATCGGCTCCGAAGGCACGCTCGGCATCGTCACCGAGGTCATCCTCAAGCTCCTGCCCAAGCCGAGACACAAGGTGGACGTGCTGGTGCCCTTCCAGCGGCTCGGGCAGGGCGTCGAGCTCGTGCTCCGGCTCGTGCGCGACACCCGGCTGGTTCCCACGGTCGTCGAGTTCATCGAACGCCAGGGCATCCGCGCCTGCAACGAAATCCTCAAATCCGACCTCCCCTTCCCGGACGCCGAAGTCCAGGTCCTCGTCGAACTCGAAGGCAACGACCGCGAAGGGATGCTCTCGGACTGCGTCCGGCTCGGCGAGCTGGCGATGGAACTCGGTGCCGAGGAACCGCTGGTCGCCGACAACCCGACCGACCAGGAACGGCTCTGGACCGCCCGCCGCTCGCTCGCCAAAACGCTCAAAGAAATCTATCCCGAGGTCGCCGCCGAAGACATCGTCGTTCCGCTATCCGAAATCCCGGCCACGGTCGCGCGCACCGCCGAGCTCGCCCGCAAGCTCAGCCTCGTCGTCGTCCCCTTCGGTCACATCGGCGACGGCAACATCCACGTGGACGTCTGCCGCAACGAAGACCGCG
>JAFGQF010000229.1 GCA_016935775.1 Caldifarciminota bacterium | reverse complement strand
TCATCTGGCAGAACGTCATCCGCGGCAACGCCAACGAGTCCCGGCTCAACCCGTCGAACCGCGGCCACGGCGCGGGGGTGTATGTCGACAACGGGGCGCTGTTGTTCTCGAACCTGGTCGTCGGCAACGTCAACCGGACCAATGCCTGGAACTATGGCGCCGGGGTGGCCTGCACCGGGGTCGGGGCCGAGCTGTACGGCAACACGATTGTCGGCAACACTTGCCAGGGCGGGAATTGGGCATACGGCGGCGGGGTGTTCGTCTACCTGAACGCCGAAGCGACGGCGAAGAACAACATCGTCGCCGGCAACTCGGCCGGCTCGGGCGGCGGGTTCTTCCGCTACGACCACACATCGGCGCTGCTTCACAACTCGTTCAACGACGTCTGGAACAACTCCGGCGGCAACTACGTCAACTGCTCGCCCGGGACGGGCGATATCTCGGCCGACCCGCTGTTCGCGGCCGGGCCGATGGGCGAGTACTGCCTGGGCCAGGTCGCGGCCGGGCAGCCGGCGAACAGCCCGTGCGTGGACGCGGGCGACACGGTGGTGTCGGGCTGGCCGGTGAACCTCGACTCGATGGCGCTGGCCTGGTCCACCCGGACCGATTCGGTGATGGATTCGTCGCCGATCGACATCGGCTACCATTACCCGGTCGGGGTGATGACCGGCGTGGCCGAGCTGCCGAACTTCACCTGCCGGCCGGTGCGGGTCGCGCCGAACCCTTCGGCCGGGCCGGTGCGGTTCAGTTTGCCGGGGGCGAGCGGGCCGCTGCGGCTGGAAATCTGCGACGCCGCGGGCCGGGTGGTGCGCGCGGTCGGTGGCGCGGGCGCGCTCTCCTGGGACGGCCGCGACGAGGCGGGCCGGCGCGTCGGCGCGGGCGTGTACCTGTGGCGCGTCGAGTGGGCCGGCGGGCGGGTCGCGGGCCGGCTGGTGCGGCTGGATTGAGCCGGTTGCCGAAGCCGGCCAATCCCGGCTGATGGCAAACCCTGATATCCTACCGGGCGCGAGCCGGTGAAGTTCAACCTGTTCCGTCGCATCCGGGTGTTGCGCCGGGCGCGGCGCGAGCCGGCTTGGGTCGAGGCGTTCCGCTGGGCGGTGACGGCCGCGGTGCTGGTATCGCTGGTGACGCTCGTCATCGAGTCCGGGTACCGGCTCGGCTTGCCGCCGGCGCTGCGCTGGCTGGTGAGCATCCTCGACTACCTGATACTGGGACTGTTCGCGGTCGACATCGTGGTCGGCTACGTCTTTGCCCGGTCCCGCCGGCAGCACTTCCGGCAACGCTGGCTGGACCTGGCGGTGTTCGTACCGGTGATAGTCTCGCTGCTGATGCACCGGTCGGGCACGCCGTTCATAATCGTCCGCCAGCTGGTGATCGTCGGCCAGGCGTTCACCCGCACGCGCCGGTTCGCCGGGCTGATAAACCGGCTCAGGCTGCAGCCGGTCACGATGCTCGCCCTGAGTTTCGTGGGGTTGATCGCCGCGGGCACGTTGCTGCTGACCTTTCCCTCGGCGACCGCCTGCGGCCGGGGCGCGCCGTTCATCGATGCGTTCTTCACCTCGACGTCGGCGGTCTGCGTGACCGGGCTGATTGTCCGCGACACGCCGGTCTTCTTCTCGCGCTTCGGGCAACTGGTCATCCTCGGGCTGATCCAGCTCGGCGGCATCGGGATAATGACCTTTTCGGCCGGGCTGGCCGCGGTCTTCACCCGGCGGGTCGGCCTGGCGCGCCGCCGGATGGTGGCCGACATTGTCGAGCAGGTGGGCGACGTGGACATCGTCCGGACCCTGCGCTACATCATCGGGTTCACGCTGCTGGCCGAGGTCGCGGGCGCGGCCTTGCTCTTTGCCCGGTTCCTGCCCGATTTCACGCATCCGCTCGAGGCGCTGTACTGCGCCGGGTTCCACTCGGTGTCGGCGTTCTGCAACGCCGGGTTCTCGGTCTTTTCGAACTCGCTCGAGAACTACGCCGGCGACCCGGCGGTCAACCTCGTCATCATCGGGCTGATTGTTGCCGGCGGGCTGGGGTTCGTCGTGGTCCACGAACTGCTTAACCGGAACACGCTCCGGCGCGGACCGGCGTTCGCGCTGCGCCGGCTGACGGTCCACTCGCGGCTGGTGCTCTGGACCTCAGGGCTGCTGGTCGTTTTCGGGGCCCTGGTGTTCTTCTTCTTCGAGCACGACGGCGCGCTGGCCCACCTGCGGCTCGGGCCGAAGATGCTGGCGGCGCTTTTCCAGGCCGTGACGCCGCGCACCGCCGGGTTCAACACCGTGCCGTTCTCGGCCTTGAAGCCGGTGACGCTGTTTCTCTGGGTTGCGCTGATGTTCATCGGCGCTTCGCCGGGCAGCACCGGCGGCGGCATCAAGACGACCACCCTCGCGGTGCTGCTGCTGGCTGTCCGGGCGCGCATCCGGGGCCGGGACGAAGTCGAGGTGAAACGGCGGACCGTGCCGCGCGACGTCGTCTACCGGGCGACGGCGATATTCGTCATCGCGGCCGGCATTGTCGTGCTTTTCTTCGCGCTGCTGCTGGCCGTCGAGAGCCACCCGTTCCCGGACCTGCTCTTCGAGACGGTGTCGGCGTTCGGCACGGTCGGGCTTTCCACCGGGATAACCGGCGCGCTGACCGTCGGCGGCAAGCTGCTGGTAGTCCTGCTGATGTACGTCGGCCGGCTCGGGCCGCTCACCCTTGCGCTGGCGATGCGCTCGCGCACGACCCGGCTGGCGATGGAGTACCCGGCGGCCGAGGTGATGGTCGGCTAGCCGGGGTTTGACACCCGCGCCAACCTGTTCTAACCTGACAGCCGATGAGAGTTGACGCGAGCGGGCTGCTGCACGTCGGCCAACTGGCCATCAGTCCCTGGATATACGGCGCGGTCCTGTTCCTGGTCTTCGTCGGGGTCTTCTGGCTGGTGCAATGGCTGGTGCTGCGGCGGATGCGGCGCTCGGAGCGGCCGCTGGTGAGCAAGCTGGGCAAGGCGCTGGTTCTGCCGGTGATGATGACCATCCTGGTTGTCGGGCTGCTGCTGTTCCAACGAGTGGTGCCGTTGCCCGCCGCGGTGGACGGCCCGTTCGGCACGGTCGTCAAGGTCCTGCTGATCCTGCTCGGGTTCGTCGTGCTCGACCGGGTTGTCGTGATGCTGCTCCACCGGCTGGCAGACCACACCGGGTCGGCCCAGGTGTCGCAGGGCATCGTCAAGTCGCTGACCCACGTGGTGGTCTTCTCGCTGGCGCTGCTGGTGATACTCGGCACGCTGGGCATCTCGATAACGCCGTTGATCGCCTCGCTCGGTGTCGCCTCGCTGGCGGTGGGCCTCGCGCTGCAGGCACCGCTGGCGAACTTCTTCGCCGGGTTGTTCATCCTGACGGACAAGGAGCTGAACGTCGGCGACTTCATCAAGCTGGAGTCGGGCGAGGAAGGCTACATCGAGCGGGTGAGCCTGCGCCATACCACCATCCGGATGCTGCCCAACATCTTCGTCATCGTCCCCAACGACAAGCTGGTCCAGAGCCGGATTCACAACACCTCGCTGCCCGACCCGGCGGTGTCGCTGCTTATCCAGGTCGGGGTCCACTACGACTCGGACCTCGAGCAGGTCGAGCGGGTGACGGTCGAGGTGGCCCGGCACATCCAGCAGACGGTCGAGGGCGCGGTGCCGGAGCACGAGCCGTTCATCCGCTTTCACACGTTCGACTCCTCGAGCATCAACTTCACGGTCATCCTGCGGGCCAGGGATTTTGTCGCCGGCTACGCGGTCAAGCACGAGTTCATCAAGGCTCTTTACGCCCGCTACCGCAAGGAAGGCATCGTGATTCCTTACCCGCAGCAGACCTTCAACCTGGCGGAAGCGGCCGCCGAGAAGCTGCAGCGTATCGTTCGGCCCGACAAGTAGGCCGGCCGGCGCAACCGATGCTCATTCAGCATTTCTTCGTCGAGAAGATCGCCCACAGTTCCTACATCCTGGTCGGCACCCGCGAGTGCGCGGTGGTGGACCCGCGGCGCGACGTCGAGGTCTACCTCGAATGGGCGCGGCAACGCGGGTTCCGCATCCGGCTGATACTCGAAACCCACCTCCACGCCGACTTCGTCTCCGGCCACCGCGACCTGGCGGCCGCCACCGGCGCCGAAATCGTCGCGCCCCGGGCGGGCGGGTGCCGGTTCCCGCACCGCGCGGTCGGCGAGGGCGACCGGCTCGAGCTCGAGGACCTCGAAATCCGGGTGCTGGAAACGCCGGGCCACACGCCCGAACACGTGAGCTACGTGGTGCACGACCGGGCGCGCGGCGCGGACCCGGTCGGGGTATTCTGCGGCGACACGCTGTTCGTCGGCGACGTCGGCCGGCCCGACCTGTTTCCCGGCCGCGCACGGGACCTGGCGACCGCGCTGTACTCGAGCCTGCACGACAAGCTGCTCAAGCTGCCCGATTCCTGCGAGGTCTGGCCCGCGCACGGCGCGGGCTCGCTCTGCGGCCGGGCGATGGGCGCCAAGTGGACGAGCACCATCGGCTACGAGCGGCGCAACAACCGGGCGCTCGGCAGCGCCGACCGGGACGAGTTCGTCCGGTCGCTGACCACCAGGATGCCGCCCGCGCCCGACCACTTCCGGCGCTGCTCGGACATCAACCGCGACGGGCCGGCGCTGGTCGCGGACCTGCCGCAGCCCGGGCCGCTGGGCCCGGCCGAGTTCCGACAGCGGTCATCAGGCGACGCCACCGTGCTCGACGTTCGTTCCTACGATGCGTTCGGCGGCCAGCACGTGCCGGGTTCGTGGAACATCCCGGAAACCAGCAACCTGCCGACTTTCGCCGGTTGGGTGCTGCCGCCGGACCGCCCGTTGCTGCTGGTTGCCGATGACGCCGCGCAGGCGGAACGGGCCGCGACCTGGCTGCGCCGGGTCGGGCTGGACCGGGTCGAGGGTCGGCTCGAGGGCGGGATGACCGGCTGGTCGGCCGACGGGCTGCCCGCCGGCCACGTGCCCCAGCTTTCGGCGACCGAGGCGTTCGAGCTGCTGCACGGCAGCGAGCGGGTCGCGGTGGTGGACGTGCGGTCGCCGCTCGAGTTCGCGGCCGGTCACATCGAGGGCGCGAAGAGCATCCCGGCCCCGGACCTGCGCGAGCGCTGGCGCGAGCTCGACCCCGCTGTCAGGACGATGGTCGCCTGCAGCACCGGCCAGCGCTCGAGCCTGGCGGCCGGCATCCTGCGCCAACACGGGTTTCGCCGGGTGCTGAACCTCGCCGGCGGGATGACCGGGTACAGCGCCTCGGGCCACGCGCCGCGCTGCCCGGTCTGCTTTGTGCCGCACGGCTCGCACTTCTTGGGCCGGGCGGACGCGATGGTCGGTCCCGAAGCCGGGGATTGATGCCGGGCTGGCTGGCGGCCGAACGCTGGTCCCCCTACGTTGTCGGCGCTGCAATCGGCGTGCTGAGCTGGCTGACATTCCTGCTCTCCGACAAGGCGCTGGGCTGTTCGACCGCCTTCGCCCGCACCGCCGGGATGCTCGAGCGGCTGGTCCGCGGCCGCCGGGCCGAAGAGCGTCCCTACTTCCGCAAGTTCCCGCCAGTCGTTGACTGGGAGTGGACGCTGGTCGCGGGCGTGGTCGCCGGCGCGCTGCTGGCCGCGCTCGCGGGTGGCGATTTCCGGCTGCAGTGGGTGCCGGCGCTCTGGGCCGCGACCTTCGGCGACGGCGCGGCGGCGCGGCTCGCGGTCGCGTTCGGCGGCGGCATCCTGATGGGCGCGGGCGCGCGCTGGGCGGGCGGCTGCACCAGCGGGCACGGCATCAGCGGCACGCTCCAGCTCGCGGTCAGTTCCTGGCTCGCGGCAATCTGCTTCTTCGCCGGCGGCATCGCGGCCGCGCTGGTACTGTTCCGGCTCATCGGGGGCGGCTGATGCTCGAACGGTTGCACGGCCGGCGCGGACTCCAACTCCTGCTCGGATTCCTGTTCGGGGTCGTCTTCGGCTTCCTGCTGCACAAGGGCGGGGTGACCGACTATGACGTCATCGTCGGCCAGTTGCTGCTGCGCGACCACACGGTGCTGAAGATCATGCTCTCGGCGGTGGTGGTCGGGATGCTCGGCATCCACGCGCTCCGCAGCCTGAAGCTGGCCCGGCTGCGCCCGAAGCCGGGCTCGCCGGGCAGCGTCATCATCGGCGGGCTCTTGTTCGGGCTCGGTTTCGCGACGCTCGGCTACTGCCCGGGCACGCTCG
>JAFGQF010000228.1 GCA_016935775.1 Caldifarciminota bacterium | reverse complement strand
GACCAGCCGGACTCTTTGGGGTCAGGCAGGTAGTCGTCGCGGCACCAGGCCTTGACGTCATAGCTGCCGGCTGCGGCCCAGGAGTGCTCGAAGACCACGGTCTGTTCGGAGGGGACGAAGTCGCCGTAGTCCGAGGTGTCGCCGTCGCCCCACGCGACGAGGACCAGCATCGCGTGGCCGTCCGGGTCATAGCAGGTGACCTGGAACTGGACCAGCGTGCCGACGAATGTCGAGTCCGGTCCGGACACGCTTGGCGCGCGCGGCGCGTGGTTCTGCCAGGGCTGCGGCTCGACGATTTCACAGGCCGACAGCACCAGCAGGACCGCCAACCCCAGCCGCGCAGTCGCCGTCATCTCAGTCTCCCGAGTCCGGGTCAAGGTGCCTGAGCAGCCTGAGACCGCGCACCGGCTGGAACCAGGCCTGCAGTGGCAGGTTCCCGTGCTCGGGGTCGGGTTCCAGGGTTCGAACCAGGACGTAGTACCCGTCCTCGGTGTAGAGCGCGAGGTGGTGTTCCAGCAGGCTGACGTCAACCATCGGCTCGTAGGCGAGCGAGTCGAACTCGGGCAGGGGTTCCTGCCCGGTGCCCCAGAGCAACAGCATCCACGAGCGGTGCCAGTCGGCCGCCGGCACGCCGCCGCCCGGGTCGGTCGGACCTAGGTGCGGGCTGGCGAGGTAGAAACCGGGGCCGTTGTGGCCGGGTCCGCGGTCGGTGAAGTAGCAGTCGGCCCGCGCCGCGCTGGCGCTGTCGGACATCGACAGCACCTCTGCCGCACCGGTCGACCGGTCCCAGCCCAGCGCCGAGGGGCCGACGTTCAGCTCGGCCAACAGCGTGCTGTCCAGGAACACCGGGACCGTGGAGAGCGTGTCCGCACCGGGCTGGACGAGCGTGTCCAGCACCGCCGTCACCGTGTAGTCGCCGGTCTCGCCCAGCGGGTCGTGCCGGATGCTGCTCCCTGCCACGGTATCCACCAGCAGGAACTGCTCGGTTCCGACCGGCCGGAACCAGGCGACGTATCGCACCGGGTCCTGGTTGTGCCCGGTGTCCCAGCTCAGCCGGACAAACAGCCCGAGAGACGAGCGAAGCCCGAGGTCCCGGGGCGGCTCCAGCGGCCACGGTTCGACTTCGACAGCGGCCGGCTCGGACCAGGGACTCAGCAGGCCGGCCTGGTCCCGCACCCGGCATCGAACCGCGTAGCTGCCCGGCTCGGTCCAGCCGTGGCTGTCCGCCACGGTCTGCCCGGATTCGAACCAGCTTGACCATTCACCCAGGGTATCGCCCCAGTCGAACCTGACCGCCACGCTCTCGCCCCGGACGTGCCCGGTCACGACCTCGAAACGGGCGAGCGAGTCCACCCTCAGGCGGCCGGGCCCGGCGGGCGGACCGGTTCGGATCGGGCCGAGGAAACCGACCCGCACGCGGAAAGGCACCGACCAGTCGGACTCCAGGCCGTCCTCGTCCCGCGCCCGCACCCGGACCGGGTAGTCACCCGGCAGCCGGTAGCAGTGGTTGCGGTGAAACGTATCCCCGGCCGGCAGTTCGGCGCTCCAGTTCTCCGGGCTTGAATCACCCCATTCGAACCAGTAGGACAGGTTGCCCCGGTTACGGTCGCGGGCAACCGCCCGGAGCCGGAGCGTCTCGGTCGGCTGGGCGGCGCTGTCCCCGCCCAGGACCGGCTCGCCGGGCGGCACCGGCGCGACACACGCGACAAACAGCAACAGGGTGATCAGGGTTGTGAGTCTCATAGGTTCCTTGCGGCCGCGCGGACCGGCATCACAGCCTAACCTCGCGGCCGCGGCTGTCAACGCCGGCCGGTCTTGACCGGGCGACTGCCGGTCCTATGCTATGGCGGATGGATACTGCCGGCTACCTGCTGCTTTCGGGCCTCGGGGTCCTGCTCCTGCTGGTCGTCATCCTGCTCGCGGTCCTGCTGCGCCGCGCTCCCCGCGGCGCGGACCCCACCGGTCTCGCGCTGCTCCAGCAACAGCTCGACTCCCTGCGCGAGCAGACCGCCCGCTCGCTCGGCGACAACACCACCGCCCTCAACCAGCGGCTGGCCGAGCTCGACCGGCAGATGGGCCGCAACTCCGAGGCCATCAGCACCCGGCTCGAATCGGCCGGCAGGACCGTCGAGAACGTCCGGCAATCGCTCGGCGAGCTGTCCCAGGCCACCGAACGAATCCACGACGTCGGCCGGAACATCGCATCGCTCCAGGACATCCTGCGCACCCCGAAGCTGCGCGGTATCATCGGCGAGTACTTCCTCGGCGACCTGCTGCGCCAGGTCGTCCCCAACCACCACGAACTCCAGTACCGTTTCCGCAGCGGCGAGGCGGTGGACGCGGTGGTCCGGCTCGGCGGCCGCCTGGCGCCGATTGACGCCAAGTTCCCGCTCGAGGACTTCCAGCGGCTCACCGCCGAAACCGACGACGCGGCGAGGGTGCGCCTGCGCCGGGCGTTCGTCGCCGCGCTGCGCAAGCACGTCGACGCGGTCGCGTCCAAGTACATCCTGCCCGACGAAGGGACATTCGACTTCGCCCTGCTCTACATCCCGGCCGAGAACGTCTACTACGAGACCATCATCCGGGCGGCGCCGGGTGAGGACAGCGCCAGCGATTACGCCCTCGCCCGCAAGGTGATCCCGGTGTCGCCCAACACCCTCTACGCCTATCTCCAGGCGATCGTGCTCGGCCTGCGCGGGTTCCGCATCGAGCAGCGGGCCGAGGAAATCCTCCGCCACATCGGCCGGCTCCAGCACGAGCACGGCCGGTTCCGGGAGGAGTTCGAAACCCTGGGCCGGCACCTCGGCAATGCCCGCAACAAGTACGACGACGCCGCGAAACGGCTCGACCGGTTCCAGGAGAAGCTGGCGCTGGACTCCGAGCCGGACGAGCGGCCGCAGGCGGCCGACTGACATCATGCCGCCGGCCCTTGCAGCCGACCAGCCAACTCACGGGAGGCAAACGATGAAGACCACCGCTGTTATTGCCCTGCTCCTCCTTGCTGTCGCGCCCGGCAGCGGCAGCGAACCCTGGCAGCAACTCGCCCCGCCCGGCTTCGACGTGGCCGGCATGGCGACCGTCCCGGGCTATCCCGATGAAGCCTACCTGGTCGCCGCCGGCCAGCCGGCGCGAGTATACCACACTTCCAACCTCGGCCTGAACTGGACGATGCTCGACACCATCCAGGACGCCTTGAACGACATCCTGGTGCGGCCCGACCAGGTCGACATCGTCTTCGCCATCGGCGAGCGCGGCCTCGTCTACCGGAGCGCGAACGGCGGTCTTACCTGGTTCGTCCGCGGCACGCTTGACCCGGGCGCGGCCGGCCGCCGGCTCGCGTTCAAACCCGGCCAGCCGACGACGATGTGGGCCGCGGCCGAGCTTGCCGACTTGCCGGGCATCGGGGTGTTTGCGTCCACCGACGGCGGCACGAGCTGGAGCGGCGCGGCGGTCGACTCGGGGCCGAACGCCAGCGCGGTGCTGCTCCACGCCGACCCCTACCGCGCCAACCGGGTCTTCATCGGCGGCCGGCTCGGCAACCGGGCGCGGCTCTACCGCAGCGAAAACGGCGGGGCCGACTGGAGCGACGTTTCCACCGGGCTCGGCGGCACCTGCGCCTGGGATGTCGCCGCCTGCCCGACCGACCCTTCAATCCTGGTATGCGCCACCGATGCCGGGATCTACCGTTCGAGCAACTCCGGGAGCTCCTGGCAGCTCCGGGAAGCTGTCCCGGCCTGGTCGGTCGAGTTTGCCGCCGCGTCACCCCACACCGGCTACGCCGGTTCCGACAACCTGGTCTTCCGCAGCAGCGACAACGGCAACACCTGGCTGACCGAGACGACCGACTTCCGCGGCTCGCGCACGACCCGGCTGGCCGTGAACCCGTCCCAGGCGCTTGAAATCTACGCCGGCAACGGCGTGGGGATGTTCCACTCCAGCAACGGCGGGTTCGACTGGTCTGAACTCACCGGCGGGTTCGAACACCTCACCGTCCCCTGGCTGTCGTTCTACCCCCAGGCGCCGGACACGCTGTATGCCTGCCCGGACGGGTTCGGGCCGGTGCGCTCGAGCGACCGGGGCGTCAACTGGTCCCGGCTGCCCGCCTTCGCCGGCGACGGGTTCACAAACGGCATCGCGGTCAACCCCCGCGACCAGGACACCATCTACTGCGTGACATCATTCGACGCGAGGCTCTGGCGGACCACCGACCGGGGCGACTCCTGGGAACCGCGCCCGGTCGTCGACCGGTTTGTCGCCCGGGGCATCACCTATCATCCCGTCGAACCGGACACGATGTACGCCTGGGGCGGCCAGCGCGACTCGGACGCCGGCCGGCCGCTGTTCCGGGTGTACCGCTCCAGCGACGGCGGCGAGAACTGGACCCGCATCCTCGCACGCGGGTTCGAATCCGGGCTGTGCCGGGGCCTGCTGTTCTCCCCGAACCCGGACACCGTCTATGCCTGGGGCGAGGCGGACGGCTCGCGCGCTCTCTACCGGACCACCGACCGGGGCGGCACGTGGACAAGCGTCGCGTCCGGGGTCAGCGGCAACGCCATCCGCGACTTCGCGCTCAGCCCGGTCGACCGTGGGACCTGGTTCGCGGCAACAGCAAACGGCACGTTCCGGACCACCGACCACGGCGAAACCTGGGACGACCTCGGGCTGAGCCATTGCTCGACGGTCTTGCCCGACACCGCAAGTATCGACGCGGTCCTGGTCGGCACCGACACCGCCGGCCTCTACCATACGGCCAACGCGGGCATCTTCTGGGACCGCGACACGGTCGGCCTGCCGAGCCGGGCAATCTTGGAACTCCACCGGCACCCGGACCTGCCCGCGGCGGTCTACTGCTGCGCCTCCGGAGCAGGCATCCTGGCCCGCGGCGTGGTCGGGGTCGCGGAAACCCCGGCAAGCCGGACGCCGACTGCCGGCCTGCGCCCGACGCTTGTCAGGGCCGGTGCCGTGGTCTGCGGCAGCTTCGCGCCGGGCGACCGCACGGCCCTTCATCTCTACACCCCGGATGGCCGGCACGCGGCCGGGCCGCTGCCGTTCCACCGGACCCGGGACGGTCTTGCCTGGACGCGCCCGGCCGGTTTGTCACCGGGCGTCTACCTGCTGACGGTTGAAACCGGGCACCGACAGGTGTTCAGGGTCGTGCTCAGCCCCTGAACGGGCGGCGGGACGACAGCAGCCGGCCCGGGCACCGGGCCGGCTGCTATTGACAACCCCGTCTGTATCGCTATCGTTACAGTCTCGATTCAAAGGAGTAACGTTTTGGTCAAGATACGAATGAAGCGAATGGGAATGCGGCATCGGCCGACCTATCGCATTGTCGTCATGGATGTTCGCCGTCCCCGCGACGGCGAGTACATCGAGTCACTCGG
>JAFGQF010000227.1 GCA_016935775.1 Caldifarciminota bacterium | reverse complement strand
CGCTGTATGAGCAGAACCAGGCACTGGGCCGGCGCGTGGCTGAGCTTGAGGCGCGACTCGCGGGTCGGGATTAGGAGGAGCTGTGTCTTTCAGAACTCTCTTCCTTCTCTGTGTTCTCTGTGGTTCAATCCTGTTCGCCCAGCCCTACCGCTGTGACTGGAGCGTGGTCGCGCAGGGCGGCGGGGATATGAGCTCGGCCGCGTACCGTTGCGGCGCGACCGCAGGCCAGACTGCGGCCGGGCAACTGACCGGCCCGGCGTACCGGGCGCTCATCGGCTTCTGGCAGGCCGCCTACGAGGTGGGCATCGCCGAGAAGGAAGGCCCGACCCTGCCCGAAGGGCTGGTGACCCGGCTCGAAGCCGTCTCCCCCAACCCGCTGCGCGGCCGGGCGCAGGTGCGCTACTCGCTGGCGGTTGCGGGACCGGTGAGCATCATCGTCCACGACCTTGCCGGCCGGCAAGTGCGGACGCTTGCGACCGGGACGCGGCCGGCTGGCCGTTATGCCGCCGACTGGCGCGGTGACGACGACGCCGGGCGGAAGCTGGCCGACGGCATCTACTTCTGCCGCTTCAGCTCCGGCGCGACGAACTCGACGCAGAAGCTCATCCTCGCGCGCTAGGCCGACAGACAGGACTCGGGGGCAGGCGAATGCCTGCCCCCGCACCGCTGTACGGCGGTATTGACCCGGTTGGGCCCCGGGCTAGTATCAGCAGGTGGTTGAGCCGCAAAGCAAGCGAGCCCCTTCCCACAGGAGGTAGCCGTGCCCGTAGCCGTCATCCTCGCCGCCCTTCTCTCCGCCGAGCCAGCGGCGCTTCATTCCACCGGTGGGCTGTTCCGCGACCCGGCCGACGTGCCGTGGCTGGTCGAGTCGAAACCCGACGCCACCGCGCTCGACCCGCCGCCTGCAATCGACCACTCGCCCGACATGCCGCCGGTCGGCAGCCAGGGCAGCCTCCCGTCCTGCACCTCGTGGGCGTTCGCGTACTACTACAAGACCTACCAGGAGTGGCTCGAGCGGGGCTGGGACGTGACCGACCCGGCGCACCAGTTCAGCCCGACCTTCCTGTACAACATGGCTAACGCCGGCGGCAACATCGGCTCCTATTACACCGACAACATGAAGCTGATGCTGGACTTCGGCTGCGCGACGCTGGCCGACTGCCCGAACTCGTCCAGCCCGGTGTCCTGGCCGAGCGAGACCGCCTACGCCCGGGCGCAGCCGTTCCGGTGCGAGGCGGCCGGCTACATCGATTGCGGGTCGGACCCGGGCATCGTCGTCCTGAAGCAGCACATCGCCGACGGCGACAACGCGGTGCTGCCGATCAACGTCTGGGCGAACTTCGACAACATCAACAACTTCGATACCTGTTACTGCTCGGTCGACCGCTACGGGTCGAACCGCGGCGGCCATTACGTTACCCTGGTCGGTTACGACGACGCGCGGCCGACCAACGATGGCCCGGGCGCATTCCGGATGGTGAACTCGTGGGGCACCGGCTGGGGCAACCGCGGTTACGGCTGGATGTCGTACGCGGCGGTCAAGGACGCGCAGCTGTCGTACCGGCTCGGGTTGTACCTCGAGGACCGGGTGGGGTACACGCCGCAGCTGGTCGTGCGGGTGCGGCTGACCCACGGCGCGCGCGAAGACGTGCGCCTCGACGGAGCGGTTTGCCGCGAGGGTGCGCCGGTGTGGTCGAAGTCGTTCCTCGACCGCGACCTGCAGCGGCTCGGCGTCCACGCGTTCCCGGACCACCCGTTGCCGCTGGACTTGACCGACGGCGCCGACTCGCTCGACCCGGCCGATACCACCGGCATCCTCGTGGCTTGCCGCGACGTGCGGCTGGACGGGGTGACCGGCGAGCTGACCGGAGCGGCCGGGGTTGACCTGCTACGCGGTTCGTACGGGACCGCCGGCGCGGTCAGCGTGCCGGTTCCGGACGACGGCACCGCGGCCGGCGCCGGGTTCGCCCTGCCCGGTCAGCGGCTGCACTGGCCGGGGTTCCAGCGCTTCCCCGGGCATTGCGGCGCGACCGGCCTGCGCGCCGAGCTCGACACCCTGCGCCCCGCCGGCGCGGTGATGACCGGCGGGCCGCTCTCGGCGGCGCCGGTGATGGGCGACCTGGACGGCGACGGGCGCAACGAGGTGGTGTTCGGGTCCGGTGACGGCGTGCTGCGGGTGGTGAACGGCGAGCGGGCCGCGGTGGCGTGGTCGGACTCGCTGGGCTGCGCGATGGTGGACGCGCCGGGAATCGGCGACCTGGACGGCGACGGGTGGCTGGACGTCGTTGCCGCCGATGCGGACGGCCGCGTCCGCGCCTGGGACGGGCCGAGCGGCGCCCCGTCCTGGACGTACGAAGCGGGCGTGCCGCTGTCCGGCGGCGTCACCATCGGCGACCCGGACGTCGACGGCGGACTCGAGGTCGTCATCGCCACCACCGGCGGGACCGTGACCGCGCTCGACGGCACGACCGGGTCCGTGGAGTGGAGCGTGACCCTGCCCGGGGCCGCGGTCGGCGCGCCCGCGCTCGGCGACGCGGACGGCGACGGCCGGCTGGAGGTGGTGGTCGGGGTGACCGACAGCTGCTACCGGTCGCTCGACGGCACGACCGGCAGCGCGGATGGCGCCTCCTCGCTGGCAATCGCCGCTGCCTGCGCCCCGGCGCTGGTCGACCTCGACGGCTCGGCCGGCCCGGAACTGGTCATCGTCACGGCCGACGGGCAGGTGCGAGCGTACGCCGCCGGTTCCGACTCGCTTCTGTGGGCGTTTCCCGGGAACGCGCGGACCCCGCCGGCCGTGGGTGACATCGACGGCGACGGCAGCCCGGAGGTGGTGTTCGGGGCCGGGGACTCGACGGTGCGCGCGCTCGGGGCCGACGGTCAGCCGCGCTGGACCGTGGCCGCCGCCGGCGCGGTCAGTTCCGCGCCCGCGCTCGGGCGCGTCGGCGCGGACAGCGGGCTGGACGTGGTGACAGGCACGGCCGGCGGGGTGCTGCTCGTGCTCGACGGCGGCACCGGGGCGGCAATCGTTACCCGCCCGCTGGGCGGGGCGGCAGGCTCGGAACCCGCGCTGGGCGATTTCGACGGTGACGGCCGGCTGGACGTGGCGGTCGGCTCGTTTGACGGCGGGCTGTACCTGTTTGGCGGGGCGGCCGCCGGTGTCGCCGAGGAGAGCCCGGTGCCGGACGCGACACGCCCGACGCTGGCAGCCGGGCCGAACCCGTTTGGCTCGCGGGTCGCCATCCGGTACACGCTCGCGCAGGATGGGCCGGTGTCGCTCTCGGTGCACGACATCGCCGGCCGGGTCGTACGTCAGCTTCATGCGTCGGGCGCGAAACGCGGGACGTACAGTGTCGGCTGGGACGGCACCAACGGGCGGGGAAGAATGCTGGCCGAAGGTGTGTATTTCTGCCGGCTGGTGGTGCCGGGCTTGGGACACGATCCCGATTCCGGGGGCGGAATCGGGTCATGTCCCGCGCCACTGACCCTGAAGCTGGTGCTGCAGCGCTAGGAGGGCTTGACCCCGGTGCCCGCCGGACCTATAGTTTTTTCCCCTGACGGGGGCAAAGGAGTGTCCATGCGAAGGTCGCTGGCCGTGTTGCTCGCGCTGTCCCTCGTCGCCATCGGAGGGACATTCACCAGGACCGCCCGGTTCGGTCCTGATGACCTGGTATTCTCTTCCGACAAGTCGTACGACATGGTCGCTGTCCGCGGCTTTCCGTCGGTCGGCCACCCGGGCGAGCCGCTGCTGCCGGTGGTGGTCGAGCCGGTGGTGGTGCCGGCCGGCGCGGTGGTGACCGGGGTCGAGCTGATCGAGTCCGAGTGGCAGGACCTGAACGGGACCTGGAGCATCGGCCCGGCCCAGAAGGACGTCATCCTGCCGCGGCCGGGTGTCAAGGATGAGGTCGAGCTCGTCGGCCCGGACCCGGCAGTCTACGCGTCGGCCGAGTTGTACCCGGTAAGCGTCATCCGGCTGCTGGAGTCGGGCACGATGTCCGGGTATCGCATCGCCCACGTCGAGCTGCGGCCGGTGCGCTGGACGCCTTCGACCGGCCGGCTGCAGGTGGCAACGAAGTTGCGCTACCGGCTGAGCTACGGGCAGAGCGGCCCGGGCAACACGGTGGCGACCGCGCGCCAGCAGGAGCAGTTCGG